>DATAFY010000463.1:0-5893 GCA_036257205.1 Steroidobacter sp.
TCTTGGCGCCGCACCTGCAAGCGTAAAGCGCGAGTTCCGCAGGATCGTCGGTGCTCTCCCATGTGAGCTGGTAGTCATAACCGAGCTCCTCGCCAGGTTTGATATTCCGGATGGCGTCGATAAAGACACGGCTGCCCTCGATCACAGTCTCGCAGTTCGGATCGCAGCTGTGATTGATTAGACGCGCCTCGTTCCCGTTCACCCCGGCGTCGATGACCGTGCGACTGCTGGCGATGAAGAGAAACGTATGTCCGTCGTCCTCGCCCTTCAGCTCATAGCGCCGATCCGCTTCGGCGTGCGAGATGCGCTCCCCGAGATACTCGAGTATTCGCGCGCCTTTTTTGATCGGCGCCGCTGCATAAACGCCGCGGCCGTGGATGCGCGAGTTGCGCGCTTCCACCAGAGCGGAAGCAGCGAACGAGGGCTTCTTCTGCACAGTCTTTACGCGGGAAGCGCCGGAACGTACGGACGAGCGCGGCTTGCCCTGCGACTTCTTGCGACTCTTCTTTGTGGCCATGGATGACTCTGGTGGATGCGTCGATTTGCACTCGAACACGGCGGTTGTGACGGTTCCGACCGCCGCGCTTTTTTGCGGTATGGGTTGGATCAGCCGGTCAAGCAGAGGCCCCTAAACGGCGATCGGCGCCTTGATGGTTGGATGCGCCTGGTAGTTCAGGATGTGGAAATCCTCATACTCGTACTCAAAGATCGACGGCGGCTTACGCCTGATCGAGAGCCGCGGCAGCCCGTAGGGCGTTCGCCCCAGCTGCTCGTCGGCCTGTTCGAGGTGATTCAGATAGAGGTGACAGTCGCCCCCGGTCCAGATGAACTCGCCGGGCGCGAGATCGCATTGCTGCGCGAACATATGAGTCAGCAGGGCGTAAGAGGCAATGTTGAACGGAACACCGAGAAACACGTCCGCGCTGCGCTGATACAGCTGGCAGGATAACTTCCCCTCGCCCACCCAGAACTGAAATAGCGCGTGACACGGCGTCAGCGACATCTGTTCCAACTCCCCTACGTTCCAGGCGCTGACGATGATGCGGCGCGAGTCAGGATTGCGGCGGATCAGGTCGATCGTGCGGCTGATCTGATCGATCGACTCGCCGGCCGAACATGGCCAGGATCGCCATTGCTTGCCGTAGATCGGGCCCAGCTCGCCGTTCTCGTCCGCCCACTCGTCCCAGATCGTGACCCCGTGGTCCCGCAGATACCTGACGTTCGTCTCGCCGCGCAAAAACCACAGCAGCTCATAAATGATCGACTTGGTGTGAAGTTTCTTGGTCGTGAGCAGCGGGAAACCGTCCGCGAGGTCGAAGCGCATCTGGTAGCCGAACACAGACAATGTGCCGGTGGCGGTCCGGTCCGTCTTCTGGACGCCGTGCATACGGATGTGACGCAGGAGGTCGAGATACTGCCTCATGGAAGCAAATCGCGGGCGATGACTGACCGACGCAGCAGGGCGCCGCCTGGGCCCGACCCTGACACAACCGCGACGCCTCGCCAAGCCTGAATGTTCATGCGCCGGCCGACTGCTAACCGCCCACCGCTACGCGCTCGGCCAGCAGATTGCCAGTGGCCTCGTTGCGGCGGTAAGCGACGACGAGCAGCAGGAGACCGAGGATGATCATCGGCGTGGAAAGAATCTGCCCCATGGTCACCCAATCGAACAACAGATAGCCGCGCTCTTCATCGGGAATGCGGACGAATTCGACCAGGAAACGGAACACGCCGTAGCACAGCAAGAACAGTCCCGAAGGCGCAAGCCGTGGGCGCGGTCTGGACGTGAAGATCCAGAGGATGATGAAGAGCGTCAATCCCTCGAGCAGACCCTCGTACAGCTGCGAGGCATGGACATGAAGGATGCACGGGTCGATCGCGAAGCGCTCGCAAAGACGCTGAGCTTCGGCTGCTTGCGTGGGATGCACCAGCGCGGGATCAATGGTGAAGCCCCACGGAACGTTCGTGGGCTTGCCCCACAATTCGCCGTTGATGAAGTTGCCGATACGCCCGGCGAGAATCCCCAGCCCAGACAACGGCGCCAGAAAATCGAGCACGTCCGGCACGCGCCTGCCGCGGCGGCTCGCGAAGATCAGCACTGAAATGATCACGCCAAGCAAACCGCCGTGAAACGACATCCCGCCTTGCCAGATTCGGAAGACGGCCAATGGGTCGTGGACGACTTGTTCGGCGCCGTAGAACAGGACCCAGCCGAGCCGCCCGCCCAGGATGACGCCGATCGCCGCGAAGAAAATGAGATCGTCGACGTCGGCCGGCTTCCAAGTGGATCCGGGTTGCACCGCCCGTCTTCGGCCCAGCCACCATGCCGCTGCAAACCCAATGACGTACATGAGGCCGTACCAGCGAATCGCCAGCGGGCCCAGAGAGACGATGATCGGATCTATGGCTGGATAGTTCAGCATCTTGGCCGCGGATGGTAGCAGAGCGCCGCAGCGAAACCTCGCCGCCGAGTAGTCCATTCTCGGCCATGCTCCTGCCCGGACAGCGACGAGCGGACGCTGAGGCGCGGCGCTCGACCGGCGTACAACATGCGTTAGATGCGATCTGACGCTGGCTGCAGAGCTTGATCTATGCGCTCGCGGCCCGCACGAAGAAGGCTTTAAGGTAGCGCGTTTCCGGAATGGCTGGATGGATCGGGTGGTCCGGGGCCTGGCCGCCCACCTCGATGATCTGAGCGAAGCGATTCAAATGACGGGCGCCGCGCTGTATTGCGTCGATAAGACTGGCGGGATCCAGGTGATAAGAACAGGAGCAGGACACCAAGAATCCGTCTCGATCGAGCAGTTGCAGGGCGAGCTGATTGAGCCGCCGGTAGGCCGCCTCCCCCTTCGGGACGTCCTTCTTGCGTTTGATGAAGGCGGGCGGATCGATGACCACCACATCAAACCGCCGACCTTCGCGGTGCAAAGCCTCGAGCACGTCGAAACCGTCGCCGCGGATCACCTCAGGCTTCAGACCATTGGCGCCGGCGTTCGCATGGAGAGCATCAAGCGCCGCGGCTGAGGAATCGACGCAGGCGACCTCGGTTGCGCCGGCGCGCAGCGCACCGAGCCCCCAGGCGCCGAGATAACTGAAAACGTCGAGCACCCGCGCGCCGCCCACATATTTGCGCAGCGCGAGCCGATTCATCGCCTGGTCGAAGAACCAACCGGTCTTCTGCCCCCCGGCGACAGGCACGCTGAAACGCACGCCGCCCTCTTCGACGGTGAGCAGCTCGGGGGCGCGCCCGAACGCGAGCGCCTCATATCGCGGCAGGCCCTCCAGATCGCGGGCGCCGACGTCGTTCTTCCAAAGCATCACGGCAGGTGCGATCACTTTCTGCACCGCCGCCTCGATATCCGCCCGCATGGCCTCCATGCCTGCGGTCGAGATCTGGCCTACGATCACATTGTCGAAACGATCGAGCACGAGGCCCGGCAGTCCGTCGGATTCGCCGTAAACCAGTCGGTAATACGGCGCATCGTACAGCGCCTGGCGCAACGCCTGCGCGACCTGAAGGCGGTGAACGATCAGCGACTTTCCCGGCGCAAACGTCGGATCGCGACCGAGGATGCGCGCACAAATAAGCGAATGCGGATTGACGTAAGCGTAACCGAGAAACTTATCGCGATCGGAGACCACACGACACAACGAACCCGGCTGAAAATTCTGCAACGGAGTCCGTTCGGTCGCGACTTCGTTTGAAAACACCCACAGATGGCCTGCGGACAGCCGACGATCTTCGCCGCGTTTCAATCGCAGTTCGGGCAGCTCAGGTGCGCTCATGGGACGGGTCCAGCGCGAGCTGCGGGATGAGTTCGCGCGTCATTGGTTATAGTGCCGCTATTCTAGCCGAGATATCGTCATGCACGCCGCCTCTCCACCCATGAGCAATCGCCTTGCAGGCGAGACCAGCCCTTATCTGCTGCAGCACGCGAGCAACCCCGTCGACTGGCGCCCGTGGAACGATGAGGCGCTCGAGCTCGCGCGGCGCGAAGACAAGCCCATTCTGCTGTCGATCGGATATTCAGCTTGCCATTGGTGCCATGTGATGGCCCATGAGTCGTTCGAAGATCCCGAGACGGCCGCCGTGATGAACGAGCTGTTCGTCAACATCAAAGTGGATCGCGAGGAGCGTCCGGATCTGGACCGGATCTATCAGATCGCGCACCAGATGCTCACACATCGCGGCGGCGGCTGGCCGCTCACGATGTTTCTGTCGCCGCGCGATCAGCGCCCATTCTTCGGCGGAACCTACTTTCCGAACACGCCCAACTACGGCATGCCCTCGTTCGTCGAGTTGCTGCGTCTCGTACACACTTTCTATCGAACGCATCGCGCAGAGATCGCGCAGCAGGGCGAGGCGCTGCAGCGGGCTTTCGAAGAGACGCTGCCCCCGCCCGCGCCGGCCGACGCGGCGCTCACGAGCGCCCCGCTGGAGGCGGCCCGCGCCGGTCTGGCCGAGGACTTCGACTCGCAATTCGGCGGCTTCGGCGGCGCGCCAAAATTCCCACACCCGACGAACATCGAATTTCTGCTGCGTCGCTGGCGATCCAGCGCCGCGGGCGAAACGCCCGACCTGCACTCTTTGTACATGGCTACGCTGACGCTGACGCGGATGGCCGAAGGCGGCGTGTATGACCAGCTCGGCGGCGGGTTCGCCCGTTATTCGGTCGACCAATACTGGATGATCCCGCACTTCGAAAAGATGCTGTATGACAACGGCCAGCTGCTGCGTTCGTACGCGCACGCCGCGGCCGCGACGGGGGAGGAGCTTTTTCGACGCGTTGCTGCAGAAACCGCCGACTGGATATTGCGTGAGATGCAGTCTGCCGAAGGCGGCTACTGGTCGACCCTCGATGCCGATTCCGAAGGTCATGAGGGAAAATTCTACGTCTGGGACCGCGCCGAGGTGGAGCGCGTGCTGCCGCCCAGGCGCTTTGAGATTTTCGCCAGACGCTTCGGTCTAGACCGTGAGCCGAATTTCGAAGGCCGCTGGCACTTGCATGCGTTTCAGTCGATCGAGGAGCTTTCGGAGGCGCTCGGCTGCGGCGTCGAGGAAGCAAGCGCCGAGCTGAGCGCCGCGGGTCGTCAGCTGCTCGAGGTGCGCAACGCGCGAATCCGGCCTGGACGCGATGAGAAGGCGCTCACGTCCTGGAATGGTCTCGCGATTGCGGGACTGGCCAGCGCGGCGCGCATACTGGGCGTCCCCGAGTACGCGGACTCCGCGATGCGCGCGGTTGACTTCATCAGATCGAGGCTGTGGCGCGAGGGTCGACTCCTCGCCGTGTACAAAGACGGCCGGGCTCGCTTTCCGGCGTATCTGGATGATTACGCCTTCCTGCTTGATGGTCTGCTGGAGGTCCTGCAGACCCGCTGGCGGACGGAAGATCTGACGTTCGCGGTGGAACTGGCGGATGCGCTGCTCACGCGCTTCGAGGATCGGTCCGCTGGAGGGTTCTTCTTCACTGCCGACGATCACGAACAGCTCATTCACAGGTCGAAGTACTTCCAAGACGAAGCCGTCCCTGCGGGAAACAGCATCGCTGCACAGGCCCTGATGCGGCTCGGCTCCCTTCTCGGCGAAACCCGTTATCTGGATGCGGCCGCGCGGACGTTGCGGGCAGGGTGGGCCCCGCTGCAACACTACCCGCAGGCGCACTGCTCGCTGCTGCTCGCGCTCGAGGAACAGCTCGAGCCGCTCGACGTCGTCATCATTCGCGGCGATGGCGCCGAGGCCGCGCGCTGGCGGGACGAACTGGCGCGGCTTTACAGTCCCTTGCGGCTCGTCTTCGCCATCGATCGCGAAGCGACGGGCTTACCGGCCGCGCTGGCCGAAAAGAAGGCGCTGGGGGGTACGGCGGCGTATGTTTGCCGCGGCAAAACCTGCTCC
>DATAFY010000466.1:0-2889 GCA_036257205.1 Steroidobacter sp.
CGCGCACTCGGCCTTCGCCGTGAGCCAGTCGCGCGAAGCCGTGGAGACGCTCTGGTCCTGCTACGGGGCGCAGGGCCTCTATACTCGCGATCCGCTCCAGCGGCACCTGCGCGATGTGTTGGCCATCAACCAGCACTTCTCGTTCAACTTCGACATCGCCGGGGCGGCCTACGGGCTGCACGCGCTCGGCGGCCGCTACGCCAATCCGACCATGTGAGCCGGCGTCCGCCGGTACAGGTTGTTGCCGGCGCTCTCCGGTATTGCGGTGTCGCGGACCCTTGCGCCATGACGCCCGCGAGGACATGCATTGCCCGGCACGAATTAGACGCAAGGTCTCGAAGATGCGAACATGGCGAAGCCGCGCTCGCACAACTGCGCCATTATCGGGAACAGTTGCTTCGATGAGAGACACCGCAACCAAGCCGCGCACCAAGGTTCGCCTGAAGACGGAACGGCCGCGCCTTCACAAGGTCATTCTCGTCAATGACGACTTCACGCCACGCGAATTCGTCGTCACGGTCCTGAAGGCGGAATTCCGCATGAATGAGAGTCGGGCCTATCAGGTGATGATAACCGCACATAAGCGCGGCGTATGTGTCGTCGCCGTCTATGCAAGGGACATTGCCGAGACCAAGGCGACGAGGGCGACGGAAGCAGGCCGCAGCAAGGGCTATCCGCTGCTGTTTACCACCGAGCCGGAGGAGTGAAGAAGATTTCCGCCACAGGACAAGTATTAATCGGCGTTCATCTGCATTAAGCGGCGTTCATCCCGAGCATGGTTTCCATTTGTTCTGACTTTACACGATCTACACATTTGTTGATCCGGTTTCCGGAACTCGATGCGCGGATCATTGGTTCATTGAGCCGAGGGTTACGGCTTCATCGGATCAGCAAAAACCAGATCGCGCATGCGCATCGCCCAGATAGCTCCTTTGACGGAATCGATTCCTCCCAAGCTTTACGGAGGCACCGAACGCGTCGTCTCATGGTTGACCGAGGAGTTGGTTTCTCTCGGACATGACGTCGTCTTGTTCGCCAGCGGCGATTCGCGAACTTCGGCAGAGCTGGAGGCGTGCTGGCCGAAAGCGTTGCGTCTGGACGGGTCGGTGCGCGATGCCAATGCGCTGCACATGACGATGCTCGAGCGGGTTCGCCGGCGTGCGCACGAGTTCGACCTCCTGCACTTCCATCTCGATTACTATCCGTTCTCGCTGTTTTCGCGTCAGCCGGCCCCTTTCGTCACCACGCTCCACGGCCGCCTCGACTTGCCCGAACATCAGTCGGTGTTCACAACGTTTTCATCTCCCGCTCTGATCTCGATTTCCGATGCGCAGCGACGGCCCGTCCCGGATGCGGGATGGGTCCGCACCATTCACCACGGTCTGCCCGAGCGACTGTTGACGCCGCAACCAGTCAGGCCGAGCTACTTTGCCTTTCTCGGACGCATTTCACCCGAAAAAGGCGTCGATCAAGCGATCAGGATATCCAAGCGTTGCGGCGTGCCGCTGAAGATTGCCGCCAAGATCGATGCCGTCGACCGCGATTACTACGAAGCCGAAATCCGCAAGCTTCTCACGCCCCCCGATGTCGAATACATCGGCGAGATCGGCGAACGGGAGAAGCCGGCGTTTCTCAGCGGCGCCATCGCCTTGCTGGCGCCGATCGCCTGGCCCGAGCCTTTCGGACTCGTTTTGATCGAAGCAATGGCCTGTGGGACCCCGGTCATTGCGTTCAACAGAGGAGCGGTCTCGGAAATCATCGAAGATGGTCTGACCGGTTTCGCCGTCAAGGACGCAGAAGACGCGCAGCTTGCCGCGCTGCGCGTATCTCAACTGTGTCGTGACGGCATCCGGCGGCGATTCGAGGAGCGGTTCACCGCGCGGCGGATGGCGCGCGATTACGTCGACATCTATCGCAGCCTCATGGAACGGACGAAAAGCCCGGCCGCACGGAAAGTGCGACGTGCGCGAGCTCAGATCGAATTTGCACCGTCCGAATGGGCATAGAGCATGATCCCGAAAAGTGGTACCGGTTTTCGGAAAAGATCATGCTCCAGCAAAAGCTAGCTCACCCGGTCAGATCTTCACGCCCGCCGCCGCCAAGAGAGCGCGCGCCCGCGCCCGCTGCTCGTC
The DNA here is from genome assembly GCA_036257205.1 of Steroidobacter sp. Lineage (GTDB taxonomy): Bacteria > Pseudomonadota > Gammaproteobacteria > Steroidobacterales > Steroidobacteraceae > Steroidobacter. The sequence continues at coordinate 2,133 of DATAFY010000466.1, forward strand.
GGGAATGACGAGACGCTCCGCAAAATCGCGGCCCGCCGGCCGGGTGGCGTCGATCCCCATCTTGGTCACGGTGAAGTTCTCGGGATCGGACGTCGGGTCGAGGATCGCGCCCTTGGCGCCGGGGATGAAGAAGATATCCTTGTCCGGACGCACCCGCGTGGCGACCGCCCACATCACGTCGTTGGTGTCGAAAATGTCGACGTCGTCGTCAACGACGATGACGTGCTTGGTGTAGAACTCGGTCCCGAGCGCGGCCATGATCGCGGTCTGCGGCTCGCCGTCCGCGACCTTCTTCATCGAGATATAGGCGGTGAATGCCCCGCAGGACGTATGCGGCACATGGACCGCGCGCACGTTCGGCAGGTTGCGCCGGAGCGCATTGAGAATTTCGCCTTCGCGCGTGACGCACGACACCAGGATGTGGTCCCTCGACATGCCTGAGGTAACGCTCTGGAATATGGCATCGCGTCGCATGCGCACGCGGTGGGCGACGAAGACGTGCTGGGTGCTGCGATAGGAGGCATAGCCCGTGAACTCGCCGAACGGGCCTTCGGGCTCCCGGGTTTCCGCCAGGATCTCGCCCTCGATCACAATCTCGGCGCCCGCCGGCACCTCGAGGTCGCCGACGCCGCAGCGCGCAACTCGGTAGGGCTCGCCGAACAATCCGCCGATGATCTCCATTTTTCTGACCTGTGGAGGATAGGCGTAGACCATCGAGCCCATGTAGTGCAGCGGATGGGTGCCGATGATGACGGCG
>DATAFY010000544.1:0-5371 GCA_036257205.1 Steroidobacter sp.
AGCGTAGACACGCCAGCCGCTGCGTCAGTTCCCGCCCCCTCGAGCGTCATCACAGGCGCGACGTTCGATTTGACTTCTCATCGTCGCATGGCGGAAGGCAGCGACAATTGGCCCGCCACGTGGTCGGATGACGATCATCAGTACGCTTTATGGGGAGATGGAAGCGGCTTCGGCGGCGGCGATCAAAACGGTCATGTGAGTCTGGGCGTCGCGCGAATTGAGGGCGATCACGACAACTACAGAGGCGTCAATCGCTTCGGCGGCCAGCAGAGCGAATGTCCCTCGAACATCGTCGGCAAGTCGCATGGCGCACCCTTGAGTCTGGGCGGCTTTCTGTATGCGTGGATCACTCCAGGTTCTGGCCCAGGTGGATATGATGCCTTCACGCTCTACAAGAGCAACGACAAAGGTTGTTCCTGGCTCGAACTCGACGTCCGATTCGTGCTCTCAAGCGACGGCGTCAGCTATGGTAGTTTCGTGCAATTCGGGAAGGACAACACTTCCGCTCCCGATGCCTATGTCTACACTGTCGCGGTTGAAATCACGAACACCGAATCCCTCACAGTCGTGCAGCGACCCGGCAGGGTAATGCTCCTGCGGGTCTCGGGCGCCGCAGTTGAGAACCGCCGTGCCTACGAGTTCTACGCAGGACTGGACGCAGCCGGACAACCGACGTGGTCGACGCACCCTGCAGACAAGATCCCGATTTACGAGGATCCGGCTGGCGCAGGTCCTTTTGCACAAATGAGCTATGTGCCGGAACTTAATCGCCTGGTCTACACGAACCAGCATGGCGATGGCGCCAGCGCAGCAGGCGCGCGATCGCTCTTGACGATGGCGGAGGCGCCGCAGCCGTGGGGACCGTGGAACGTCTTCTACAAAGATCTGTTCTTTCCGCAAATCGAGCAAAGCGTGTTCCAGTGGAACTTCGCGCCCAAGTGGTTCCGGAACGCCGGTCGTGAGTTCACGCTCATCTTCTCTGGGACGGGCAGCAATGACTCGTGGAACGCGATCGACGGCGTATTTACCACCGCACCGTAAAGCATCGGCAACGTCCACCGCACTCGGCGGGTGCAGCACGGAGGCGTCGAAAGCCGATCAGGGGAAATGACGTGGGACCGTTTACGTGACAGCCGGCTCAAATGTCGGCTCGCTGACGCTCGCGCTGATTAGGAGGCCTTGCGCTGCTCTTGTGTTGTGATTCGCAGCCTTCCCAGCATTGTATCCACAGGCCCTTCCACGTTCAGCGTGACAACGGCGCCCGGCTGCCCGCACTCCGGACACTGCGATGCCGTGAGCGCCAACACCGCTTGCATGTCAACGCAATCAGGGTCGACATAGAAGTCGTGCCGGCAATGTTCACAAGCCCACGCCACAACACAGCGCAACATAAATACCCCGCCAACTCGCCTTCGCTCTCTCTTCGGTTGGTGTACTTCCGGACGCGCGCCGCGCGCAATCGTAGTTTTCACATGCGATCGAAGAACTGACGCCTTCAACCCCCATGAAGCTTCGCTCTTGTGCGTATTCCGCCGATATCTGCCGGTGATTCCGCCCATCGATTCCGGCGCATGTCGGCCGGGGTCGCCCTGGCGGCGTGACTATGGTGAGTAGACTGCAGCATCAAGCTTCCGCGGTGTATTTCAGCTTGCGCATCTATCCGACTTGCAGGATGGACGCGATCGCGACGAGTCGATCAATGATCGCATCCGCGAGCGCGCTGCAGCTCACTCGAGCGTGGCGCAGTGCTTGTCTTCGACGCGGGAAACCGGTGATCTCGCGTGTCAGTCGCCTGGCTCGACGGACGGGCGCGCGCGCCGTTTGCAGCAGCCAATGTTGATGGACGCCGCGCTCGAACCCGATGAGCAACGTATTGATGGCGCACTGGTGGAATGAATGGAGCGCCGCCGATCATTCGGCGCCGTTGTGCGCTGGGCAATATGATAGCTATGAAGTGCTGGCGACCCGCTACACTGACGTGAATGCATGTGACGGGCGGATTTTCGACCGATCCTGCTTTGTGCGCTGGCGCGCGTGTTACCCGCGCCAGAACCTGTCCTCGATTGCGACCGGATTGGCTCAGATGCGTGACGAGCAACGACGCCGGTTATTGTTCACCGCTGACGTTATCACGTTGGATCGCATTGGGATCTCAGGCCGGCATGTCTGACGCGATAGTTCCGCCAGCTGCGCGCTCAACGTGGTGAGCGCGCAGCTTCCGCCCTCGCCAGAGAGAACGGTCCTGCTCTGCGCATTAATAGTCGCTCTTCGTAGCGCTGCCCATCGCCTTCATGTGCTCCGTGTATTCTCGCTTCGTGAGATAGCTGTCTCCGTCTGCATCGATCGCCGCGAAGTGGTCTGTCAGCATTTTGTCGCCTGACGCTTCTGTTTTGCTGAGGCGCTGGTCGGCGTCCTTGTCCAACGAACTGAACGTCGCTTCCGCACTCGATGACTTCTCACGATCGTCAGCAGTCGCGAAACCCGTCCATAGCAAACAGAGGAGGAATATTGAAAGCAGTCTCGTGAACATGATGGTCTCCTGATAAGTCGCAGTAGGGCTGCGCTCTTGCGTTGAACGAGACCTGCGTGAGCGTGGTTCCCAGCCTTAAGGCAACTCTAAGCTCAATCGCATGTACAACGCGCTTGCCTGCCCGTCCCCCGTGGATGCGTCCCAACCACGTGGCGCGCAACCCAAAAGCGCTGCCGCGCGGCGCCGCACAACTCCAGCCTGAATCCGGCATGCACCGGGCTCCGTCACCGCTTCGTAGTGCAGCGGGGAACGCTGCCTACCGAGCGTAATCTATTTGGCGGCTGCTGCAGGACCTCGACCCCCAAATGGTGGAGCGCTGCTTGCCGCGCGGGTTAGATAAGCAAGATCGCGGCCTCATGCCGCCGGACTTTGAAAAAGGCGGCTAGATTATCCACGTGATCACCAATGCAATCGTCGCGGCCACAACTGCACCTGTTGTGATCCACCCGAGCACATTGGTGCGTAACGTATTCACTCGATCGCCCATGATGTCTCGCCTATTAGTCATCAGCATGATCAGGAACAACAACGTAGGCGTAGAGAATCCCTGAACGATCCCGGCCCATACGAGCGCCTTCATTGGATTGAAGCCAAAGAAGTTCATACAGACCGCAAGCGCGGTGAACCCGATTATTGCTGCGTAGAACAGCTTCGCCTGGCGCGGCTTCGCGTGCAGCCCGTGCTTCCAGCCCACGACCTGAGCCAGATCGTACGCCGCTCCTGTCGTCATGACAGGCACCGCCAGAAAGCCCACGGCGATGAGCCCGAGTGCGAACAACGCGCGAGCCGCCTCTCCGGCGAGCGGCCGCAATGCTTCGGCAGCTTCAGCAGCTGAGCTGATGTCGTGTTGCCCCGCCTTGTAGAGTGTGGACGCAGTCGCAAGAATGATGAAGTACATCACCAGATTGGAGAAGAACATCCCAATCACGATGTCACGCCGCGTGTGCCTGAGCTCTCGATCCGTCGTTCCTTGGCGTTGATGCAGCTTCGTTCGACCCTTGGCAATCTCCTCTTCGACCTCCTGGTTGGACTGCCACGTGTACAGGTATGCAGAAAGCGTCGTGCCAATCACGGCCACCAGCAAGGACAGGAACTCCTGGTCAAGTCGGATTTGCGGGATGAAAGTGCCTCTCAGAACCTCCCCGAGGTCGGGCTTTGCCAACCACGCCGCCCCGACATACGACAACAGGACTAGTGCGAGCCAACGAAAGATGTTGCGGATCAGCGTGTACGAACCCCAGATCTGTAGCGCCAGAACAATTGCAGCCACACCCACTACGACCAGCGGCGCGGGAAGCGGTACGAACATCGTAATCGCCGCGGCCATGCCGCCAAGATCTGCAGCCGCCTCGATGGTGTTGCCGATCAGCACGCCAATGAGAGTTGCATATAGCAGCCACCTTGGATAGTGATCATGAATGACCTCGAACAGCCCTTTCCCAGAAACCTGCCCGAGCTTCGCGGAGAGATAGACGACCGCGTACATCATTGGAAATGTGACCGGCGCCGTCCACAGAAAACTCGGACCGAGCTTCGCGCCCGCGCTGGCATATGTACCGATAGCAGATGGGTCATCGTCTGCCGCGCCGGCAATGATGCCGATCCCCAGGGCACGCACGGCGCTACTATCCGCTTGTCGATCCTGTGCGGACGACATCGTTGGAGAGCTCCCCGATTCTCATCAGTGCACACACGTGAGCGGGACACTCGGTCACATTCAATGAGCGCGCTCAGTCGACGGTTCCTATCATGACCCGACCCGAACTCTCTCAAGCAGTCAGGTAAAGCGCACAGATCTCCGCAGCTGAAATCGTAGTCGCCGCTGGCGTCGAAGTCGTTTCCGAATACTGCGTTGACCGCTCATGAAGTCATGCGCATCACGCTTTTTCCGGACACGTCGTCTTATATCGCTGCATCTGCTCGATGATCTTCTCGCGCAAGCGCCTGGCCGCCTTTTTTGTCGCCATCGATCCTTTTTCGCGCAGCGATGCGCGCATGCTCTTCTGCTGACCTGCGATAGTCGAAGCTCGAAATGCTGCCCGCTTAGTACGTGTGCGCGCCAGTGCTCCAGCCGGAGGCGTCGATGGACGCCCGTTCCAGCACAGCCGCCTCCTGATTGCTATTTGCTTTCTTGATATGCTCCTGAATGCGCCCGAAATGGCGATCTGCATCGCTGCGTTTTGCATCCGCATCCCCTGTATTCTTCTTCCAAGTTTCGTGAGCCGCCCTCGCAGGGTGCACAGCTGATCGTCAGATCTTCGAGCGCTCGCTCTTCATCTTCGAGCCTCTGGGGGATCGCGGCAGTGGTTCCTCTCAATCGATCCGAGAGAAGTCCCTCATCGCGAGAGGCGTTTCCGCAGCGCGCAACTTTTCATCCTGCTCACCTTCTTGCTGCTTTATGCGCTGGCGATCTTGTTGATCGCGACGAGGCGACGACGCAGTTCTTCCTGCTCGGCGTGTCGCGCTTCACGTCAACTTGGACAAAACGGCTGAGCCAGGAAAGGAGACTTTGACTGCTCAGGCTGCCTTGTTAAACCGCTGCTGGTTGATGCGTCTACGATGCGCACGGGCCGCAGCGATTCGCCGCGCGCGCTCCTCTCGAACTTCATTCGGCTGTCCGCGATGCCTGGTCGCCGGCATCACACGGCGCGCAATCCTTGAGCTTGGCCTTGTTATCCGAAGGACGTAGCATGAACGATCATCGATAGAATGAAACGGTCAGCCTTTCGCTCACTTGATTTGTCCGGTGCGCATGACGGCAAAGGGCAAGCGCTTGAACTCCTCGATCTCTCGCAGCATGCATAGTCGAAATCGCGACGAGCTCGGCCAGTGCGATATTGG
>DATAFY010000598.1:0-2552 GCA_036257205.1 Steroidobacter sp.
ACGGCCCTTTCTGAATTGTTCCACCGCCTTGCGATAGGCCACGGTGGTTTCCTCTTCGAGCGCGACCACTTTGGAGATCTCCGGCCGCACATCGATGATGCCGGCAATGGGGCGGGCGACGACCACGCACATCCCGAGCACCACTGCCATGACGAGCCCGATGGGACGCATCTCCGGTATTCGTTCACCAACGTCCCTGGTGAGGATCATGCCGCCCACCAGGCCCATGCCGAGGGCCGCATGGTTGGCCGTGTTCGCCAGCTGCAAGGTCGCCAGATGATAGAGCGCGAAAATCGCCAATCCAGGCGCCAAGGCACCGAAGACGATCAGCGGGATGTTCAGCGTACCGTTGGGGCGAAGGAATCCCCAGATCGCCACGGCGAGAAACAGGCCAAAGATCCCGAAGATGGCGCCTTCCGCGCCGGTATGCAGAGCGAGGGGCAATTTGGAGATGCCCACGAGGTTCGAGAGGATGCCTGCTGCGATGTAGATGGAGACGAACGTGATCGAGCCGACCATCTGCTCGACGAGCAGGCCCACGAGGACCAAGCCGATCATGTTGGCGACGAGATGCAAGAACCCGCGATGCACGAAAATCGCCACCACCAGGCGCCACCACTCGCCATTGGTCGTTCGTTCCCCGAGGTTTGCGCCCCAGGAGAGCAGGGTTGCCGGATTGCCGAACGATCCATCGCCGAACAGCATCATCGTGAAGACCACGATGTTAATCAGGATCAGGATTGGGGTAGCGACCGGCCACGGCGTTCGCGCGAGCAGTCTGGCGCGAAACGACACGGTCATTTCGAGTACGTACGCGATCCAGGAACGCGCGAATGCCAGCAACTCCAGGCCGATTTCGACGCCCTTTGCGCGACTTTCAGGCGTGGTGAAAAAGTAAACGAAGGCGCTGGCCGCGCCAACGAGCACAAGGAACGTCCACACGGCAAAGCTCCTTCCTCAAGAGCCGTGCCCGTTTTGCCGGGGCCTTTTCCCCACGTTTTTGAGGGGTCTTGCCGGAGGGCCCGGTCGCGGCTTTCAAGACGCGGTCTTGGAATACAGAATCGTCACCGACGGCCGAATGCGAAGGTTCAACGAAGCCGACGCCGTCCGCCAGTAGACTGGAGTCGTCAATGGTCTTATTGCTCCGCCGCGGTTTTGCAATCCTGTGTCTTATCGGTGCCGTGGCGTGCTCTCCGATAGAGTCCGCCGAAGAATCGGCGGCATCGCCAGGTACCACCTCCGAGCAACGGGGACGGATAGACCACCTCGTACCGGCGCCCGATTCCACCTCCGGCACGCCGTCACGCTTCGAGTGGACGCGTGTTGACGGCGCGGAGTATTACGACTTGCTCGTGATGACGGAGATCGATGGCCTCGTGTGGCGACAGTCGCACCTGCCGGAACCGGTAGCGGTCTGGCCGAAGGACCGAGAGCTCGAACCGGGAACGTATTTCTGGATGGTGGGCGCGATTCGAGACCATCGTCCGATCGCGGAGTCGGGCCGGGCCGCGTTCGTCGTTCGCGCGCAGTAGATTCACGCGGGTTCCAACACGACGGTTCTCAACGAACCATCGTAAGCTCCGTGTCGAACCACCGAGTAGAACCACTTGCCAATCGGGAGTGAACAGGTCGGTTCGCACGTCAGATATCTGAAACTCGACCCCAATCCGGCCGATACTTGGTGTCATGCCGGGACAGCCTGCCGATGGGCGTTCGCCGTCGTCGCGTTCGCGCGCACCCGGGGCGTTGGTCACATTCCTGGTCGTCGCGATCGTTGCGATGGTGCTGATCGGCTCGGGCACGGCCCGCGCCGCGTGGCAGGAGATCGCCGAGCTCCTCAGCCTCTTCGGCGATCCTGAGCCCGCATCTGCCAACGTCTTGTCCGAGCATGAGATCGAAACGCTGGATCAGATGGAGCCTCAGCATCAGGCGGAGCTGCTTCTCGAGCGATCTCTCAACCACTATCGTGGCGCCAACGAGCAGATCGCCTCGCGTGTCGAGAGCTGGCGCGGAAAGCTCGTGATGGAGGGGCGCCTCGACATGTTGTTCAGAACCGCGCTCAACTCGAGCGACTTGCGCGTCAGGGCCGCCTCAATCGAAGTCAACATCGTCGCCAGAAGGCTCGAGAAAACTGCGGCCACCGTCGATCGACTCGAGCCGCTCGCACGAAACGCCGAGCAAGGCCCTCGCGCCAACGCTCTGTGGGACATCGGCCTGCTCGGCAATCGCGGTATCGAGCCCGAAAGGGCGGCTGACATCCTGTTGGCTTCGATCCACGACGACAACGTCAACATTCGTTACTGGGCGGTCGAAGGTCTCGCCTATCTCGGAACGAATGCGGTGATCGCGCCGCTTCTCGGCGTGCTGCACGACGATACATCACCGATGATTCGCGAGCGTGCAGCGTGCAGCCTGGCGCAGTCCGGCATGCTGAGCGAGCGGCAGCGGCGCACCGCAGTGCCTCGATTGCTCGAGTTCGCCGACGATGCCGCGCTGGATGACGAGACGCGGAAGTGGGTGTTTCAAGCGTTGCGCGACATTACCGGGCAAAG
>DATAFY010000611.1:0-3666 GCA_036257205.1 Steroidobacter sp.
TTCTGGATCGCATCCTCGATCTTGATGTCGAAGTAGTCGATCTGGACGCGCAGCCCCGGCGCAAAGCTCGGCTGCAACGCGACACCGAATGAGAAAGTATCGGTCGTTTCGGGCTCGAGGTCGGGATTGCCGCCAAAGAACCCGTTGTACTGCGAAGCTGAGTTCGGAGAAATGTGCCCGTACTGCGCCGCTGTGACGCCAGTACGCGCGCACTGCTCGAGCGTTAGACCGGGGGTCGCACCGGCGCACGGATCGACGGTGCCGTCGAGCGTGACCTGCTGGATCGAATAGAGCTCAGCGACGTTCGGCGTGCGCACCGCACGCTGATAGCTGGCGCGAGTACGGATGTCCTCGATCGGGGACCACTCCAGGCCCAGCTTGTACGTGTCGGTCTGCCAGTCGGTGTTGTACTCCGAGTAGCGATAACCAGCCTCGGCCGACAGACTCTTCGCAAACGGCTGATCCTCCATGATCGGCATGCGCGCTTCCAGGAACACATCGTTCACACGATAGCCGCCCCCGATCGGCAGCGTGGCGCCGCCCTGGCCTGCGCCGTCGTTGCTCTGATAGGCGGCGTCCGGCGTCAGATCCGAAGTCTCTTCCCGATACTCCGCACCGACGTTCACCATTAAGCCGGTTTCCGCACCCGGCGCCTTCACACCGTAGGAGCCGAAGTCGCCGGTCACAGAGGCGTTGACGATCTTTTCAGTCGTCTTGCCCGTCAGGACCAGCGGAATCTCCAGATAATTCAGCGCCTCCGGCGTCACCCCATTGGGGCTCCAGATGTTCCACGGCACGCAGTTCGGATCCGTCCCATCGACGACGGAGCGGCACACAATGTTGCCGCTGCTATCGCGCACGACATCCAGTGCGCGAACCAGGCGGGTGTTCGAGAAATCGTTATGGTAGACCGAGGCCAGCGACGCTTGGCCGTACTGGCCGAACACATCGAACGACCAGGCATCATTTATGTCGCCGCGCAAACCAATCACTGCCCGGTACGACTCGTGCGCGAATTCTTGCTGGCGACCGCCGCCCTCGACGTTTCGGCGGCCGACTTGCATGTTGATCGTGTCAGTCGTGCCGTTGGCAGTATTCAGACCGAAATTGCCGCAGAACGCCTGGCGCTGCGCCGCCGACCACAATGGATTGTCGCACGCGAAAACGGCGTCCACGAAGAACGAGCCGCTGGGCGCGATCTGCGCCACAGACTCATCTCGCATGAACATAAACTCGGCGTAGCTGTTGACGTTGTCCGTGACGTCGAAATTCAGGAACGTACCCGCCGTATAACGCTGCTCAGGCCGCTGAAAGTAGTTCAGCGGGGCGTAATTGTACGCATTCGCACTCGTGTAAGGACGGACGACGCCCGTGACGGGATCGAACGTCAAGTCGGCTTCCTGAGTGGCGGTGTACGGAATGAACCGCCCCGGGAACGATGTGCCCGAACCGCCGCACGAGAACGTGTCGCCTGAGTACAGAGTGCAGGCGCTGTAGTCGTAATCGGCTTGGAGCACCGCATCCACGTCGCGGTACGTGGCGTAGAACGTTGCGTTGCCGCGATCGTCCGCGAAGTTCGAGCCGAGCAGGAAGCTGAACTCCTTCGTATAGCCAGTGTTCACCGAGCTGTCGGGAAGAGCGAAGTTCCGGGCGCGCACGGCGTCGGCGGCCGCACTGGAGTTGTCGTTTTGGTGGTTATAGAAGCTGTAGTTCGCGTCGACCTGAACGCCCTCGAAACGGGTGTTCATGATGAAGTTCACGACGCCTCCGACAGCGTCAGCGCCATACACGGACGAAGCGCCGCCTGTGAGCACCTCAACGCGCTCGATCAGAGCTGCCGGAATCGTGTTCAAATCGGCCGCGCCCGCGCTGCTGCCTGGAGCGCTGGAAGGCGTACCGGCCATCAGGCGTCGGCCATTCACCAGCACCAACGTGCGCTTCGCGCCGAGACCTCGCAGATCGACGGTCGCGGTGCCGGTTGAACCGTTGGAAAGCGTCGAGCCCTGCGCGGCGAACGCCTGCGGCAGCTGGTTGACTATGTCTTCCACCCGAACCTTGCCCGTGGCCGCGATGTCTTCTTCGGAAATAGCGGTGACCGGACTGATGCTTTCCATGTTCGGAATGCGAATGCGCGAACCGGTGACGACCACTTCCTGGATGTTCGTCGGCTCATCCGCCGCATACACGGGCGCCACGCCGGCCACTGCAGCGGTGCTTGCCAGCAACGCAGAGTGCACGGCTTGCCGAACCAATTTGCTCGTCGACATTTGATTATTCCTCATCGTGAGGTTATGACGCAGACAGAAGCCAACCGCCGAGGGCGATCGCTATGCTCCCTTCTTCTCCCTCTTAGGCTTAAGACATTTACTTGTTGTCTATCAACGCCCAGGCGTGGCGGCGAGGGTACAACTGCTCATGTGACTGGCGATTGATATACATCAACGGCGATTTGCCGAGTTTTGCCGCTTCGCGGACACTTTCCCGCGACGAATCTAGGTATATGACAAAGGATTTCGGCGCGCCGTGGCAGGAAGACGACAACAACGACGCAACCTTTGAGACCGGTATGATTGCCGGTGCCCGAGGCGATCCCATGAAGACTCGCCGCATCATGCGTCGTCATGTGATGCCGCCCTTAGGTGGTAGAGCGTGTTCTGCCTCTGGCGCAACCGTCGTCGGGTCGAGGAGCATGTGGCGCTGGGGTGAACCACAAGTGGAAGTTGAAGGCGCGGTGCTTGCAGCATTCTCATCGATTCTGGATTTCGGCATTCCCGCGCACACGACGGTGATGAACACGCGCCTGGCGCTCACCTGCCGTTCGTCAGTCAACAGGCTGCGGGTTCAGGATCGGATCGGATCGGAACCTCGCCACTGCCATCAAAAGGAGCATCGGTGCTCGACGACAGCGTTGACCGAATCGCTTTTAGGAAAGGAACAGATGCAAAAGGTTGTCTGGTGCGCCCTCGCGTAATGCGTGCGTGCATCACGGTCTTGCTCTGTGCGATCACTGCGCAGGCGCCCGCTGATCAAGCCCCCAGCCCAGCTACGACAGACCTGCTCGCATGTGCAAGAGTGCAAAGGAACTCCGAACGGCTGGTCTGCTATGACCAGGTAATTGCTCATCTCACGTCCGATTCCATCCAGTCCGAAAATGCGCGCAACATTTCTCCCGAGTCGATGTTTGGCGCGAATGCCCGCAACGCTGCGCCGCAGGACATCGAGAACACCTCCGAGCTGAAGGCGATTACAGCGAAGGTGACCTCGCTCCACAGTGATCCCCACGGGTTCGCGATCATCGGCCTGGACAACGGCCAGTCGTGGCGTCAGATCAGTAATGCGGGCGGACTTTTGCTGCGCGTCGGCGAGCAAGTGACCATTTCGCGCGGCGCCTTGGACTCCTTTCGGCTTGCCACACCCTCCGGACGTGCTGCAAAGGTGAAGAGAATCAAATGAGGCGCATACGAAGCGCCTCGCCATTCGTGCGTATTCCGCTGAAGATGACCAGCTGTTCCGCCGGAACGTGACCGGGGATTTTCCGCCGGGTCTGCGCTGGCGGGGTTTTCTACTCTCGCCGGTCACGATCGGTCAGATTTCGCGGTTTTCGGTTACTCATCGGCTCGAGCTTTGGCGTTAGCGGCTTCCTTGGTGTGTAGCTTCATCGACTTC
>DATAFY010000628.1:0-9479 GCA_036257205.1 Steroidobacter sp.
TCCCGCCTTCGTCACGAGCCGCGCTCAGCAACCTGTCCAGCTCGCCGGCGCGATCGAGCACCGTCAGATCATCGTATCCGCCGACATGTCGATCACCAATGAAGATCTGCGGCACTGTCCTGCGTCCGCCGCTGCGCACGAGCATGTTGTCGCGCTCCTTCACGTCGTCGTCGATTTTGATCTCCCGGACCACCACCCCTTTGCGCTCGAGCAGATTGCGCGCGCGCTGGCAATAGCCGCACCACGCGGTCGAGTACATCACGATTTCCGGGGCGCGGGAGTCAGCGGTCATGAGTGTCTGCCGTCCTTTTTGGCCGATCCCTTCACAAGCGGCAAGTTCTCCTGCCGCCAATTCTGCAGACCGCCGCGCAATGTGACCACTTTGGCGAAGCCGGACGCCCGTAGCGCGCGGGCTGCGCCTGTACAGGTGTAACCGCTCTCGCAGTAGACAATGACCGGTTTCTCCCGGTATTTCTTCAAGGACTCGGCGCGGCTCGCGACCTCGGCGGCCGGAATATTGCGCGCATCGATGATGTGCCCGGCTTCGTAATCTTTAGCATCGCGTACGTCCAGCAGGAGCGCCCCGCTGTTCGCCAGCCGAACGACATCGGCGGGTGTGACGGCGGTTGAGCCGCGCGAACGGCTCCGCAGCTCGATCACGACCGCGAGAACGGCGAGAATCGCCGCCGCAGCGACCAGGAATGGATGATTCGTGGCGTATTCGATCAATCGATTCATTACAGCGCGTCGACCGTATTTCGCGGAACGCCCGTGCTTTGGCGTCCAAAAAAGGCCGCGAAGTATAGCAGCCCGGTGCGCGTCCCCGCGTCCGTTGTCGTCAGCCCACCGGCGCCCCGGATGTTAGCTTCAGTCCGTCGCTGCTGGCCCCTCCTGTTGCTGGCGGTCTTGGGAGCGCTCGACTCTGGTCACGCTGCGCCGGCGACGTCGGCGGCCAGGGAAGCTGAGCTGAAGCAGGTTCGTGGCAGAATCGATTCCATTCGTCGCGCGATCCACGCAGAGGCCCAAAAACGCGATGCCCTTAGCGGCCAGTTGCAGCAGGCCGAGCTCGCCATCCAGTCGGCGCGGGAGCGTCTGGCGGACCTCCGCGAGCGGCGCGCCGCCGCGCAGAGAAAGCTTTCCGAGCTCAACGAACAGCGCGCCGAGACCGTGCGCCGCATCCGCGACGAGCGTGAAGCGCTCGCAGGCGATCTGCGGTTGGCCTACATCAATGGCCGTCAAGAAGAATTGAAGCTCCTGCTGAATCAGGGCGACCCGGGGCGGCTCGGGCGCTCCATGGCGTATTACGGGTACATCGGCCGCGCCCGCGCCGCACGGATCGCGACAATAAGCGAGCGCCTGGCGCATCTTGAGCTGCTTGCAGAAAAGATCGCCGTCGAAAGCCACAAGCTGAAGGCGCTCGAAGAGCAAAACGCGCAAGACGTGCAAGCGCTTGCGGGCGCTCGCGAGCGGCGCGCCCAGACGCTCGCTCAGGTCCAGTCCCGAATCAAAACCCGCAACGACGAGCTTAGAGGGCTGCAACGCGAGGCCCGTTCGCTCGAAAGGCTCATCGAGGAGCTGCGACGAGCGATAGAGGAATTTCCTGAGCTGGCTGAACAGCCGTTTCAGCGCGTCAAAGGCAGGCTGCCCTGGCCCGTCACCGGTCAGGTGCTTGCCCGGTTCGGGCAGGTGCGCGCAGGCGGACCGCTCAAGTGGCAGGGCGTCGTGATCGGCGCCCCGCGTGGAACACAGGTTCGCGCCCCCTACTACGGTCGTGTCGTCTACGCGGATTGGTTGCCGGGTCTAGGCATGCTTGTCGTGCTGGACCATGGCGACGGCTACATGACCCTCTATGGCCATAATGAACAGTTGTATCGACGCGTCGGCGAGCGCGTTGGGCCCGGCGACGTCCTGGCGGCCGTCGGAGACGTTGCGGGCATGGGGGAGCCGGGGCTCTATCTCGAGATCCGCCAGGGCAAACACGCGATCGACCCCGCCATTTGGCTCGCCGGGCAGTAAGCCGGTTCACAGGCGCGGGGTGTGTGCATCGTCGTCGCGATCGGATAGGCATGCCGGTGCGGACGGCTTTCGGTGCGCTGGTCGTCGGGTTTTTGCTGCATCGACCGTCGCATTGGCCGGGTTCGCCCCGTGTACTATGCTCCGGCACGCCTTTAAGAACTCTCGTTCACGTCGATGCCGCGAATTCCGACCTGCCTGCGCTTCGTATCGATTCTGGTTGTGGGGCTCGTATCCGGTTTCGCGCTTTCCGTCGGTCGCACCGTACAAGCGGAGCGAGAGATCGACGCGCCAGAACCGGTTGAGTCCGCTGCCCCGCCGCCGCTGGGGGACCACGCGCCGTGGCGCGATGCGAGACTGTTCGCAGAAGTACTCGAACGCATTCGCAAGGAGTACGTCGAGGACGTCTCTGATCACGAGCTGATCGAGGCGGCCATCCGTGGGATGGTCGCCGATCTCGATCCGCATTCGGCCTATTTGGGGCCTGCGGAATTCGACGAAATCCGCATCAGCTCCACGGGTGAGTATTCCGGCGTCGGCGTCGAAGTGGCCTTGCAGAGCGGGGCGGTAAAAGTCGTCACGGCGATGGAAGGCGCGCCGGCGCAGCGCGCTGGCGTGCACGCGGGCGACGCCATTGTGGCCATTGATGGAATACCGGTCGACCTCGACGACCTGAACGATACGATCGACCGCATGCGCGGCAAATCGGGAACTGAGGTCAAAATCGCCATCGCGCGCGAGGGCGAACCCGCCCCGCTGGAGTTCATGCTGGAGCGCGAGAGCGTCCAGGTGAACAGCGTGCGCAGGGACCTGCTCGCGCCCGGCATCGGCTATGTGCGCATCACGCATTTCAGCGAGACCACCGCGCGCGATCTGCAACGAGCGCTCTCCAAGCTGAGGAAGCAGAACGCAGGAGCCCTGGAGGGACTCATCCTCGATCTGCGCAGCAATCCTGGCGGCGTGCTGGAGGCGGCGGTCGCCGTCTCGGATCTGTTCCTGGAGCAAGGCGTCATCGTGAGCGCGGACGGACGCACAGCTGATGCGAAGTTCGAAATGGACGCACAGCCGGGAGATGAGCTGCGCGGCGCGCCCATGGCGGTTCTGGTCAACAAAGGCTCGGCCTCGGCTTCGGAAATCGTCGCCGGCGCGCTCAAAGACCACGCACGCGCGCGGCTCCTGGGACAGCAGACCTACGGCAAAGGCTCGGTACAGACGGTCATGCCGCTGTCCGACGGTCACGCGATCAAGCTCACGACCTCGCGCTATTTCACGCCTTCAGGCGCATCCATTCACGGCCGCGGCATCACACCGCATATCGTGATCGACGCCGCTCAGGCGCCCACGCAGCGCGGTCAGCTGAACGCGAATGAGAATCTCGGGGACTTGAAGCAGGACTACGAGGTGCGTGCGGCGCTCGACCTGCTGCGCGAGGATCGGCCCCCAGAACCTCACAAGTCGGCTCGCCTGATCGGTCAAAGCGGCGAACCCTGACTGGCCTTGGCGGAGCGCGCGCGGCGCGATGAGTTTCTTGCGCAGATGGAGCAAGCGGCGCCGAATGGACCACGACGTGCAAGCTTGGGCATCTGCTGGAGAAGCATCACCTCGGCAAAGGCGATCCTTGCCCACGCGAACGCACAGCTGAAGAGTCAGTGCCTGAAGGTCTGCGCCGGCGCGATCCTCGAAGCATCATCCACGCACGTCTTTTGAGGGGCGCACATCGGCGTGGACAGCAAGACCGCGGCGGCGAGCGTCGCCAAGGCGCACGGTGCACGCGGGGACCGTTTCAACCGCAAATCGCCTCGTGCGCACGAACCTGCGTCGAACTGGCGAGCTTTCCCGACGATCATCTTCATGCCAAGCAGCTCAGCGCATGCAACAAGATGGCGAGCTGCGGCGCTCGCCGCCTGAAAACCTGTGTGGGCTCGCTGCGCCGTACCTTTGGCGTGCGGACTAGGCTGCGCCGCTGAACAACGATCGCAGCACGGCCTCAATCAAAGTTCCAATTAGCATGATGAGTGAGGGCAACGCCGTCAGTGCGAAGCCGATCGAACGGCTCTTGGGATCGCGCACATAGGCGCTCGCGTATAGGAAGCGACCGACGATCCAGACCACGCCCAGAGCGGCGGCCCAAAGCGGTTGAACGAATTGCGCAAACAACCACATGGCGGGCAGAAACAGCACGAGTTGCTCGAGCGTATTCATCTGCACCCGGAAGTGACGCTCGAACATTTCGTTGCCGCTTGAGGCAGGCGCCGGCACGTTGTATCGCGCACGCGCCCGGCCCACCTGTGCGCCGAACCAGACGAATTGCAGCAATGCGAGAATGGTGATGAGAGCGACGTATGGCATTGTTGGGCTCGCAATGGATGGGCTGTTACGCTGTTAGGCAGTCTTATCTGTCTGGGCTCAAGACCCGAAGTCTATAGTAGGAGTGCATGAGATGACCGGTTTCATTCTGCGCGTGGCCATTGTGGCGCTCGGACTGTGGCTCGCTACCCAGATTCTCCCCGGGCTGCGGTTCGACAGCCCGGGCGCGTTGTTCGCGGCGGCGCTGCTGCTCGGAATCGTGAACGCCGTCGTGCGGCCGATCGCGGTCATCCTCACGTTGCCGCTGACCTTACTGACGCTTGGCCTATTTCTGCTCGTGATCAATGCCGGTATGGTCGGCCTGGTCGCACTGCTGCTCGGCGGTTTTCACGTGAGCGGCTTCTGGACGGCGCTCGGCGCCTCGCTCATTGTCAGCGTCGTTTCGTGGGCCGCCTCGGGTCTGATTGGGGACAGCGGCAAATTCGAACTGATGATCGTGAAGAAGCGTGATCAGTGACTCGCCGCTCGTGAATAGAAGCACAGGTCGCCGTTCACTGATCGGACCGCTTCTCTGAAATGGCCCGTAGCGCTCCACTGCGCCCGACGCGATAGAGCAGATATGCGATCACGGCCAGCATGCAAAGGCCGACGCCCTCACCGAACTGGAACAAGGACGGCAGGGCCAGTGCATCCTTGTTCTGAGCAACCACGATTGGAATGGCGATAAGAATTCCCATCAGCGCCTCTCCTGTGATCAAGCCAGCGGAGAAGAGCACGCCTGTTTGATGCACGCGCTCCGCATCCGTGGAACCGTTGCGTACGCCGCTCGCCCTTTCCACCAGATGTGCAAGGAGTCCGCCGAGGAAGATCGGCGCCGTATACTCGAGCGGCAAGTAGACGCCGACCGCCGCCGCCAGTACGGGCGTACGGAAACTGGACGCGCGCTTTTTCTGCAGCTCGTCCACCGCGATCACGAGGACGCCGATCGCGCCCCCCGTCCAGATCAGGTTCCACGGCAGCGCTCCGCCGAACATGCCCTTGGCGACCGACGCCATCAGCGTCGCCTGCGGCGCGAGGAGCGGGTTCGGATGTTCGGCGCTCGGCGGCACGCCGATGCCGTAGGCCTGCGCGAGCAGATTCAGCACCGGCGCCATGATCAGCGCGCATGAAAGCGCCCCTATCGCCAGCATCACCTGCTGTCGCCAGGGCGTCGCCCCGACCATGTAACCGCACTTGAGGTCCTGCAGGTTGTCGCCCGCGATCGCGGCTGCGCAGCACACGACGGCGCCGATCATGATCGCGGCGACGGGCCCGAGAGGCGCATTGCGCCCCATCAGAACAGCGAGCACGAGCGAAGCGAACAGAATGGTGCCGATCGTAATGCCCGAGACCGGGTTATTCGACGTGCCGACCAAACCGGCCATATACGCGGACACGGAGCTGAACAGAAATCCTGCGACGATCATGATGATCGTCATGGGAAGCGAGACGCCGTAGTCGGCGACGATCGCTTGATAGAGCGCCGCAAGCGGCAGCGTGAACGCCGCCAGTCCGATGAGCACGAGCTTCATCGGCATGTCCTGCTCCGTATGTGCGACGACGTTCGCAACCCCGGCGCGCGTGGCCGCGAGGCCGCTGCGGACCCCTGACATGAGCGACTTGCGCAGAGAGATCAGGGTCCAGATGCCGCCGATGAGCATCGCACCCACGCCGAGGTAGCGAATTTTGGCGCCCCATATTGCACTCGCCGCCTCTTCAGCGCTCAGGCCCGCGAGCGTCGATGCAAGCGCCGGATCCGCGTCCAAGAAGATGGAGCTGTATGCGGGAATTGCTATGCACCAGGAGAGAATCCCGCCCATCACCATGACGATTCCGATATTCAGACGGACGATGTAGCCAACGGCTAACAGCGCCGGCGACAGGTTCGTCCCCAAATAGACGATGGCCTTGCCTACGTAGCCCGCGTGGGCCGCCCCGTCCGGGATCAACCGCAATCCGCTTCCAGCGAGCGCCTTGATGAGCCCACCCAATCCCGCCGCGCTTGCAAGCACTTTGAGGCCCGGACCCGGGTTGTCCCCGGCCTTCAGCACTTCAGCGGCGGCCTTGCCTTCGGGGAACGCGAGCTGCTGATCGACGATCAGCGAGCGGCGCAGCGGCACGGAGAAAAAAACGCCAAGCACCCCGCCCATGCCTGCGATCGCGAGCACCCATGAATACTTAAAGTCGTCCCAGAATCCGAGGATCGCCAGCGCGGGCACGGTGAAGATGACGCCTGCGGCGATGGACGAGCCGGCCGAGGCGCCGGTCTGCACGATGTTGTTTTCGAGGATGTTTCCGCCCCCGAGCACTCGCAAGACCGCCATCGATACGACAGCGGCGGGAATGGCGGTAGCGATCGTCATGCCCGCAAACAATCCCAGGTAAGCGTTCGCGGCCGCGAGGATCATGGCGAGCACGATCGCGAGAATCACGGCTCGCGGCGTGAGTTGGGGGGCGGGGGCAGGGATCATCGTCATCGTCGACGAGGTCGTGTAGATCTGGTGAGTCATTGCTCTTGTCGATCGACTAGCGCGCGCAGCGTGGTGCGCAGCGCACACCGGCTAACGACGAGAAATGACGGCGCGGCCGTCACCATCCGCACGCTCGTCCTTTGTTCTGCTCTTCAAGCCACGCGAGAAGGGGCGCGAAGTACTCGATGATGGCGGAGGCATCCATCTGCCGCTCGCCGGTCAGCTTCTCGAGCGTGTCCTGCCAAACCTGGCTCTGTCCCTGCGCGAGCATCGCGCGGAAGCGCTTGCCTGCCTCTTTGTCGCCGTAAACCGAGCACTCGTGCAGCGGGCCTTTGTGTCCGGCCGCTTCGCACAACGCTTTATGGAATTGGAATTGCAGGATGTATGAGAGGAAGTAGCGCGTGTACGGCGTGTTCGCAGGGATGTGGTATTTCGCACCGGGGTCGAAGTCTTCTTCCGAGCGCTCGACAGGCGCGGCTACGCCCTGGTACTGCTCGCGCAGTCGCCACCATGCGGCGTTGTAGTTGTCGGGCGCGATCTCGCCCGCGAAGACTTTCCAGCGCCATTCGTCGACAAGCTTGCCGAAAGGCAGGAACGCGATCTTATCGAGCGCAAGCTTCATCTGCTGATTGATGGTCGCCTGATGACCCTGCTTCACTGCGCCGATTAAACCGATTCGATGCATGTACGCGGGCGTCATGGAGAGGTTCACGGTATCCCCGATCGCCTCGTGGAAACCGTCGTGTGCGCCGCCCTGAAACAGGTACGGCTGATCTTTGTACGAGAGGTAGTAATAGACGTGACCCAGCTCGTGGTACACCGTCATGAGGTGTTCCTGATCCGGCTCGATGCACTGCTTGATTCTCACGTCTTGCTTCGAGTCCATCTGCCACGCGCTGGCGTGACACTGCACGTCGCGATCCTGCGGCTGTCGCAGAAGCGAGCGCTCCCAGAAGGTCTGCGGGAGCTGCGGAAAGCCGAGCGAAACGTAGAAATTCTCGGCGGAGCGCGCGATGCCGACCGGGTCGTACTTCTGCTTCTTGAGCGCGCTCGTCACGTCGAGATCTGAAATCCCCGGATAAGGCTCGACGAGCGGATAGATCTCGCCCCACTGCTGCGCCCACATGTTGCCCAGCAGGTGGGCGGGGATGGGCTTGCCGTCCTGCACGCGCTCGGCGCCGTATGCGTTCTGCAGCTTGCCGCGCACGTAACAGTGCAGGCCTGCGTACAGCGGCTTCACCTGGTCCCACAGACGCGCAGCTTCCGCCGTAAACTCCTCGGGCGACATGTCGTAATTCGAACGCCACAAGGCGCCGAGATCGGCGAAACCGAGCTCACGCGCTCCCTCATTTGCGAGATCGACGAACCTTACGTACTCGGGGCGGATCGGACGCGCTGTGGAATGCCAACCCGTCCACGCCTGCATCAGCTCGGCATAGTCGCGGCTGTTGGCCATGATCTTCGTCAATTCCGTTTGGTCTTTGCACGACTGAGGGCCGTTCGGGCAATACTTCGCCGCGCCGTACATGCCTTCCATCTTCGATGCAATCGCCGTCAACTGTGCGAGCTTGGCCGGGTCCTTCGGGGCCGGCGCGGCTACGCCGAGCTTCAACAGCTTGAGCGCGCGCGCGGTCGACGCATCCAGTCGTTCTGCGTCGTAAGTTTTCGATTGTTCGACCGCAGCGCCGAAGTACTCGAGGTAGCGTGCATTCGCCTTCGCGTTCAGATATTCCGTATCGGGATTGATGTAAGTCGCGTAGGTGAAGCCTGCAGCGTTCGTCTCGCGATTGAGCTCCGTCATCTCGCGATTGACTCGCTCGATAAACTCCGCGGCGGATTCCTTCGCTTTTGCGTCTGGAGCCTCGACGCTCCTTTCGTCGCACCCGCAGGACAACATGAGCGCGCCTGCAATCGCAACGCCGAGGCGCCCGGAACGTCGAGTCATGGAACCATCCCCTATGAAAGCGACTCCATCCTAATCACCCGTCGCTAGCGCTGGCGAACGGCGCTCAATGCACCCCGCCCATCAATTTTCTCACGGGCTTGCTGAGGAGCAGCAGTATGAGTCCGGCGCCCACGATGAACCACACGAACTGCATGAATTGCCCCGGCATGGCGGCGAGATTGTCGGATTCGAACATGCCGGCAAGCAGCCCCGCAGAGAGGTTGCCCACCGAAGTCGCCAGGAACCAGACGCCCATCATTTGTGAGACGTATCGGACCGGCGCAAGCTTGGTGACATAGCTCAGTCCGACGGGGCTCAGACACAGCTCGCCATAGGTGTGCAGAAGGTACGTGAGCGCGAGCAGCGTGGGCATTGCCTTGCCGCCCTGCGCGGCGACGTTCGCCGCGATCACCATGAACAGAAAGCCAAGCCCGAGCAGGATGAGGGCGATGCCGAATTTCGCCGGCGCAGACGGATCGAGATTTCGCTTCGCAAGCGCCACCCACAGCATGGAGAAGGGCGTTGCGAATATCAGAATGAAGATCGAGTTGAGCGACTGAAACCACGCCGTTGGAATCTCGAAGCTGAACGCGTCGATGAAACGATCCACGTACCGCTCGGCGAACAGGTTGAGAGACGCGCCGGTCTGCTCAAACCCCGCCCAGAACAGCGCGCACCCGATGAACAGAAACAGGATCACGGCC
>DATAFY010000630.1:0-4164 GCA_036257205.1 Steroidobacter sp.
ATTGTTGCGTAGCTTTTCAATCGCTGCCTGGGCGGCGGCGCGCGTGTCGAGATTCGGCACGCTCACCCAATAGCCAACCCACCATTCGCCCTGCTCAACGCGTTGTCGAGACTCATGACCCTTGGCTCTCAACGTGGATTGGACTTCAGCTGCCTGAGGCAGATCAGGAAATGGCCCAATGCTCGTGCAGGAGGCGACCGGCGCATTCTCCGTTTGGGGCGGCTGCTCGAGTGGCTCGACGGTCGGCGGCATCACTTCGCTGACCTGCGCCGGCGCATCCTCTTCGACGTTTTCGCGGACGACTTCGCGCGCGAGGACGATGCGCGCCGGCG
The DNA here is from genome assembly GCA_036257205.1 of Steroidobacter sp. Lineage (GTDB taxonomy): Bacteria > Pseudomonadota > Gammaproteobacteria > Steroidobacterales > Steroidobacteraceae > Steroidobacter. The sequence goes on from DATAFY010000630.1 coordinate 333, forward strand.
GCGCTGCGCTGGGGGGCGAAATGCGATCCAGCGCGTTCACCTGCGCGTCGATCAGCTGCGACCAGATGAAAAACAACGCATTCGCAAGAATCAGCAACAGACAGAGCGTGCGCATGGAGTCGTGTGTCGCAACTGAATTCGGCGCAAGCCGCCTGTAATCCTCACGAGGACTGAGCCCCGCTTCGGTTAGAACTGATCCTCATCCGTGTCTCGCGCCAGACCGCATTAACGGCTGCTTTCGGCCCAATAAGCCGCGACATTGGCTATCTCCGCCGGGGATAAATCCAGTCTGGTCTTGTGTTTCACTTTGCCCGCCGCGATATCGCGCATGAGGCTCTCGAGCGAGGTCGCCTCCTCGCCGTCCCAATCGTCGGCCTCGTGGCATTGACTGCAACGCGCCTCAGCGATCGCCTTACCGACCTTCACGTCCGCGCTCCGAGCGTTCGCACAGGCAAGGGCCAGTGCGAGGCCGAGAACGATTCGCAGATCCCTCATCATGCGATCCTCCGTCAAGGATCCGGACAATCGCATTGTCCGCGAATCATTCCTAGCCTACAACGCTCGGCGCGGACTCAAAGCAAATGGGTCAGCACGCTAGAACCGCGAGCCCCTGCAGGACCATGTCCGGGACGAGCTTGTAGGGGACGTGAAGCGCCCGTGCGATCCGCGGTCCCGCCCCACCCGTCAGCAGGAACTCAGGAGTCTCACCTACTTGTTCTTCAAATGTCCGTACCGCGCGCTCGGCGAGGGCCGCAAGCGCGTGCATCGCGCCCTGCTCTACGGCGGCCCGGGTGTTGTCAGCAAAGAGCGAGTCGGTCGCGGCGCCCTGCTCGGCCCGGCGGGCGATTTCGCTGGTGCTGCGAAAAAGGCTCCCGATCATCATGTCGGGCCCGGGTACGATCACTCCGCCGTAGTGGCGACCGCTTGCATCGACTGCATCCACTGTCATGGCCGTGCCCACGCTCACTACGCACGCGGCCCGCGGCGTCATGGCATGCGCTGCGATAACCGCGAGCCAACGATCCACACCGAGCTTTTCAGGCTCTGGATAAGCGTTGCGAACGCCGCCTGCGCTCGCCGTCGACTGCACAAATTCGATTTCGATGTTCCACTCCGCTTTAACGCACTCCGCTGTCAATTCCCCAACGCGTGCACCGCCGACATTCGACGCGAGCACACGCTGCGGGCGCGGCGCACCCTCGATCATCGCTGCGCGCAGTCGCTCGGCCGTCAAATTCGCATGCGCAATCGCCGTTTGCTCATTCATGCGCCCCGCCGACCAGCGGGCCCATTTGATTCGGGTGTTGCCGATGTCGATCAGCAGAATCATGAGCAGCTAGCGGTTTGGCTGTCGGCGAGAAGTGAAAAAAACACAGAAATTGGAGGTCTAACGTGGGATAAACAGCAGCGCACGCAGCAGATATGTGTTGCCAAACCCGAGCGCGAACCGCTAACCGCCTCTTCTGAGAGTGACTTCGCCCGAGATGAACTTCTGGACGCGGCCGTCGATCTCAACGAGCAGGCCGCCGTCGCCATCCACCCCGCGCGCCACGCCGAGCAGCGTCTGCGCCCCATTGATGACCTTCACTTGCGCGTCCGCGAGCGTATCGAGTCTGCGCCACTCATCAATGAACGCGGCAAATCCCTCCTTCGTGAAGACGTGCAGCATCGAGATCATCTCATCCACGAGCGCTGCGATCAGTTCGTTCCGCGTCGGCGTGCGTTCCTGCAGGAGCTCGTGCAGATCCGTGGCGAGCGCCGCCTGCTGCTCAGCGAGCGAAAGCCGAGCCGAGGCAGGCAATCGTGTATTGACGCCGATCCCGATCACAACATGTGCTGGACCGGCGGATTCACCCCGCATCTCGATCAGAATGCCCGCGAGCTTTCGGCCCTGCCGGATCAGGTCATTCGGCCACTTGAGTCCCACATCGTGCACCCCGAAACGGCGCAGCGCCCGCACCGCCGCCGCTCCGACCGCGAGACTGAGCGCAGAAAACGTGGGCGGCGCCTCTGCGAACCGCCAGCCGAGAGACAGGCACACGCCGCTCCCGAACGGCGCTACCCAGCTGCGTCCGCGACGTCCCCGGCCCGCAGTCTGTAGCTCGGCCACGCACACGTGCGCCCGTGCTTGCTCGGTCGTGGGCGCATCGGCGACGAATCTGTTCGTCGAATCGACTGTGAGCAACACATCGAGTCGATCCAGGCGCTCACGTGCTGAGGATGACAACGCGTCCAGAATTACGCGTCCGTCGAGAAGGTCCACGGCGCCTGGCAGTTTATAGCCCTGGCGCGGCGCCGACTCGACCTGGACGCCCATCGTACGCAGCGCACGCACGAGCTTCCACACGCCTCCGCGTGAAATTCGCAGCCGCTTGGCAAGTTCCTCCCCGGAGTAGAACGCTCCGTCGGACAACATCGCGAGCAAGCGTTGCCGACGCGCTTGCGACTGAGGACGCGCAGCATTCGCCATCGCGTTCACCGCGGGCGCAGCAGCCACAACCGTCGCGCGCGATTCTCGGAACCGCCGCGCATCCGCGCGATGTTCGAGCGGTGGGTGTAGCACACGAATCCCAGCATGGCGCAGCCGAAGACGAGCATTGGCGCGGGAGCCGGATGACCGCTCGCCAGTATATAGACCGGGAAAGACGCCGCAGCGAGCATGGTGGCGAGCCCCACATATCCGGACAGCATAACGACGAGCATCCATACCGCCAGCGCCGGGGCCAGCGCGACCGGCTCGAGTCCGACGAGCACGCCGAGCAGCGTCGCTGCACCCTTGCCGCCCCGAAAACCGTACCACACCGGATACACATGACCGATGACCACCGCCGCCGCGCACGCCGTAGTAAGCCACAGTCTGTCGACTCCAGGATCGACCGTGACGAAACCGAACGCGGCGTCCGGGAACCATGCCGCGGCCAACCATCCCTTGCCGATGTCGATGACCATTACCCATAAGGCAAACCCGAACCCCTGCGTACGCAGCGCGTTCGTGCCACCCGCATTCCCGCTCCCCAGCGTCCGGATGTCGATCCCGCCGCGCATTTGCCCGACGAGCAGGCTTCCACTGATGGAGCCGAGTAGATAAGCGAGCAGCGTCTTGAAGCCGAGTTCCAGCATGGGGCAGATGATAGCCGATGGCGAATAGCGCGTATCTTACGTCCAGAGCGCGCCGTCCTCTAACCAGCAGCGGGCTTGCGGACCATCTCTACGCGCTATCGGCGATCCGGCTCCTTTTTCGGCAAATGCACTTCCGCCAACATGCACCTCACGCTGCCCCCGCCGAATCTTTCGATTGTGGGAATGGGCGACGTAATGACCTCTCCGGCGTGAGCGTGGATGAGGCGCAACTGGGCGGGGGAGAGTGAGTCGCAAGCGCGCGTGGACATAGCCACCAGCGGCGCGCCCGCCGTCGTTCGGAGCTCGAGCATGTTCCCGGCGAATTCGGAGAGCTGCTCCAGGCTCAAATCGATGACGGTATGCTGAGTGGACCGCAACGCGTCGATCACGGCCTGCCGCTCGTCTTCCCGAATGCATGCGGAGCAGATCGCGGCGAAACTCGAGCCCACGCACATCAGCACGTTAGTGTGGTAGATCGCTGCGCCGCACGCATCGTGCGCTTCGAACGCCACGATTTCATAGTCGAGCTGCTGAGCAAAATCCCCCAGGACGTCAAGATCAGTGCGCGGCGAGATGCACGCGTATGCGATTCGATTCACTCGATCCAAAACCAGGCTGCCGGTTCCCTCGAGGAATTTGCCGGCTCTCTCGTGCGGCGTGAGATCGATCACGCGAGAAATGCGAAACCCATGCTCTGCGCTCAGAGCGGCCA
>DATAFY010000640.1:0-9046 GCA_036257205.1 Steroidobacter sp.
CAGTTGCGCCGCCTGGCACGAACATGCCGGCGACCAGCACGAGCACCGCGAGCAGGTAAACCCAGAAGCTCAGCATGTTCATGTACGGGAACACCATGTCCCGCGAGCCGCACATGAGCGGAATGAGCAGATTGCCGAAGCCGCCGAGGAACAGGGCGGTGAGCAGGTAAATCACCATGATCATTCCGTGCATGGTGATGAACTGATAGTAGTGTTCGGGAGCGATCAGGGAGAACGTGTCGGGGAACCCGAGCTGCAGCCGCATCAGCACCGACATAGCTACGGCCACGAACCCGATCGCGATGGCCACGGTCGCGTACTGGATTGCAATGACCTTGTGATCCTGGCTCCAGATGTACTTGCGGATGAACGTCTGGGGGTGGCCCAGCGCGTGTTCATGGTCCCTATCGGCGATCGCAACGAAAGACATTCTGCATCCTCCGGATGAGGGGCTCAGGGTAAGGCTGCAGGCGGCAGGCGGAGAAAAAAGCGCGCAGCCTGCCCTCTATAGCCAGGGTTCAAAGCGTGTGCACATAGTCCAGCAAATCAACGATCGCCTGCTCGCCGTCGAGTGCGCGCGCCATCGACGCCATCTGTGCGCCGTTGAAGTCCTGAGGATGTGCGCCTCGCACGCCTGCGCGGAAGTTCTCCAGCTGGCGCTGCAGGTACCAGTCGCTCATGTTCGCGAGGCGCGGCGCGTTCGTGGACCAGATCCCCTGGGCGGCGGCGCCGTGGCAGGCGGCGCACGTGCTCGCGTAAGTCGCGCGGCCTATCTCGGGATTGCCGAAGACGATGGGCTTCGGACGCTGCTCGGGAAGCGAGGCGATGTACGCGACGACATTGCGTATGGCCGCGTCGTCCGCCAGCATCGAAGCGAAAGGAATCATCTGCTTGCCGTAAACGTCCTTTTCATGGGCTCCGCGCAAGCCCGTACGGAAGTGCTGCAGCTGCCGCACGAGATACCAGCTGGCCTGTCCGCTCAGTTTGGGCGCGTTGAAGTCGCGGTTTCCTTCGGCCCGCGCGCCGTGGCAAGTCATGCAAGGCGCAAAGAGCGCCTGACCGGCGGCGGCGTCGCCGGCTGCCAGGGAACGCGTGCGCTCGAACGTTGGTTGCTGCGATAGCCAGGCGTCGAAGTCCTTCTCGGAATCCACGACCACGCGTCCGCGCATTGTGAAGTGCGCCGTGCCGCAGAGCTGTTCGCAGAGCAGATCAAATCGACCAGTGCGCGTAGGCGTCAACCAGAAATGAGTGACCATGCCCGGCACCATATCCATCTTCACGCGGAACTGCGGGACCGCGAATTGGTGGTTGACGTCCTTCGCTCGCAACAGGAACTTCACCGGCTTGTCGAGCGGCAGGTGCAGCTCGGGGGTGGAGACTAGGACGTCGTCTGCACTCGCGGGGTCCTCGGGGGCGACGCCAAAAGGATTGTCAACGCTGATCAGCCGCGAGTCCGATTTGCCCAGTACGCCGTCGCGGCCGGGGAAACGATAGCTCCAGCTCCACTGCTGGCCCAGCACTTCGACCACTGAGGCGTCGTGCGGAACCGTGACGAACTTCGCCCACACCGCAAGGCCTGGGGCGAGCATGGCTGCAATTCCAACGGAAGTCGCGATGGTCAGGCCCCATTCCAGCCTGCGGTTCTCGGGCTCGTAATGAGCTTTCGCTCCCTTGCGGTGGCGATAACGGATCACGGCGTAGGCGAGAAAAAGATTGACGATGACGAAGACGGCGCCGGTCACCGAGAACGTGACGTTCACGGTGTCATCGACGGTCGTCCAGTTAGAGGCGATCGGTGTGAACCACCAAGGGCTTAGTAAATGAAACGATACGGTGCCGATGACCAGCAGAATCAAGGCAATCGCAATCGCCATTGAAATCCCCCTACTTCTACTGTCAGCTATAGCCGAGGGCTGCCGCATCCGACGCCGCCCGCCTCTGAACGATACGCGCCAGAGCGCCACGGCAGTCCATATTTTGCGGCGTTTCCGTACGCCTCGGCCGAACGGCTTCGCCGCGATGCAACTATACGCCTCCGTCGTGCGGGTGGATGCTGCTGCAGCGCATTCTGACGCACGGCAACACACAAAACATTGCAATTCCACTGTCGCAACTACGGTTGCCAACGCAATGCAGCATGGCGTATGTGCCCTTAAATCTGTTGAAAGACGATCGATTGAGAAAGCAACCCGACAATCGCAGCAGGCTTTGGTGAGAGCGTCGAATACCTATGTTTGAACTGTTTTCAGAGCATCTATGGCTCATCGTGTGTCTGGTCGCTCTTGCGATCGGCCTGACTTTCGCCGTTTTCCATTGGCGGAAGTTCGATGAGGGGTACGAAAAGGGAGAGGCCGCCGATCCGGAGCGGGTTGCGAAGGAAAATCCTCCGGATGAGTGGGCGAAAAGCCACTGGGCGAAGTAGGTTGTGCAGGGCGGCTGGGCAGCGGCGCGCCCAGCGAGCTCAGTCGGGCGCGCCGCTCGCTGCGCGTTCGCCCTCAAGCGGCTGAGGATTTCTGACAAAGTTCAGGCGCACGGGAGCATCAGCGAAGTCGAGCCTGATGATGGGCAGTTCGACGCCGCAGATGTGCAGCGTCAAAGCGGTGATTTCGCCAGAAGGCGCGGCAAGCGCATCTGCAAGTTCTTCGTCCCTGACGTTTCGGCCTGAGCGCTGCAGTCCACGCAGCACCCATTCGAGTTCGTCGCCCGCGATCTCACCGGCGCCTTGTTCGATCGCGAGAACGAGCGATCCTTCTTCATCGAGAAATGCACCTTGCGCGCGCCGGACGGGCAAGTTGGTATGCGTGACGAGGGTCTCAGAGTCCTCCGTTCTACGCAGGACGAACGGAGCGCTGGCGAGGGTGATATAGCCGCGCTGCGGACCGTTCTGGAAGAACCAGCGCCCATGAGCGTCGCAGCCGTAATTGCGGTTGATGGTCTCGATAATGCGGGAATGACGGATCGGCTCACCCCTGATCAGCCAACGTCCACGCCGGTCGAGCCCCAGCCAACCGGCCAGCGCGGGAATATTTGGCCAGCGCTCGATGGCGCGCAGCACCCAGTCGTCCATAAGAAAAGAAGCAAGTGAAGCGGATTGCGGATAGCGGATGGCGCACAGTGGGGGTGCTCTGAGCCTGTAATGATGGACCCTATGCAGGTTTTCTGGCTATCCCCGCCCCGAGCCGATCCGCTACCCGCTGTCCGCCATCCGCCAGTCCGATAAGATAGCCGGGTCGAATGTCGAGGATTGGGGTCGCGGTCATGAGCATGTCGTTGCGCGAGCAGTTGCTCGCGGCAGGTCTGGGTACGAAAAAACAGGCAAAACAGGCGGAGCGCGAGCAGCATCAACAGCGTAAGCCCGGATCTACGAAACCCTCTTTGCAGGCGGGCGTCGCGCAGCAGGCGCAGGCGGCAAAGGCCGCGCGCGATGCGGAGCTCAATCGCAAGCATCGGGAAAAAGCTGAACGCAAGGCCAAGGCGGCGGAGGTTCGGCAACTCATTGAACAGAATCGAGTGCCGCGGATCGAGAGCGACGAGTACTTCAACTTCATCGACGGAAAGAAGATTCACCGGATCGGCATGAACGCGGAGACGCGCGCGCGGATCCACAGCGGGGAGCTAGCCGTCGTGCGTTATCTTGGCTATCACGCGCTCGTGCCGGCGGCCATCGCCGAGAAGATCCGAGAACGGGATGAACAAGCAGTGGTCAAGCTCGACTTGAACCAGGCCACGCAGAACGAAAACGACCCATACAAGGACTATCAGGTGCCGGACGATCTTATGTGGTGAGCGGTGCGGCCGCCCGTTGCGGAGCCCGACCGGTCGTGAGCGCTTGTTCCTCTTCTTTTTGGTGGCTGTATTTGCTCGCCTGCAAAGACGGCCGGACCTACGCTGGAGTCGCCTTGGACGTGGCGGCCCGCTTTGCCGCGCACGCGAGCGGCAAGGGCGCACGCTTCACGCGATCGAATCCGCCGCTGAGCATCCTCGGAGCCCAGCGCTTCGCGACGAAGTCTGAAGCGCTGCGCGCAGAGGCAGCGCTCAAACGATTGAACCGTGCTGCAAGGCTCGAGTGGGCGCAGGCGCATGCGCACTTGCTTAAAGACTGAGTATTGACCGTTGAGCAGTACGCTGTATTCGCTTCGAATGTCTTACGCGTGCCGATCCTTGCCGCCACGGGCAGGCGCGATGATCCGCGAGTCGATACTCAGCAGTCGCCGGTTGCCGGCGCCATGACCGACCCTGCTCTCGAGACGCTGTTCGCGCCGTTTCTGGAAGGGCGTCTCGAATGGCCGGTGGAGGGCGCGTTGTTCTTGCGGGCCCGTGCGGGTGCGGCGCTGCAGAGCCGATCGTGGTCGGGGCTCGTCTGTCAGCAAAGCTTCAAGCCGGACGTGGACGCGCTGCGGCGCATTGGGATGCGCATGCAGGCGGGCGCGCTGGGGGGTTATCCGCTCGTACTGCTGCTAGCGCCGCGTCAGCGCGCTGAGGCTCGGGCGCTAATGGCGTGCGCGCTGGCTGCAACCAACCCTGGCGGGCGCATCGTCGCGTGCGCAGCGAACGATGAGGGCGCACGCTCGAGCGAGGCCGATCTGAGGCGCATCGCGGGACCGGTGAAAACCTTATCTAAGAACAAATGTCGAGTGTTCTGGACAGAGCCGCTTCGGGGGCCCGCAAACCCGACGCTCATGCAGGAGTGGAGCGCGATGGATGCGGTCCGGCCTGTCGCAGGCGGCCGCTTCCTCAGTCGCCCGGGCGTCTTCGCGTGGGATCGGCTCGACCAGGCTTCGCAACTTCTCGCGACGCACCTGCCCCGGGATCTAGCCGGCCGCGCAGCGGATCTAGGTTCCGGCTTCGGCTATCTCTCGGACGAACTGCTCACGCGCTGTCCTGGCGTGACGAGACTGGACGTATACGAGGCGGAGGCGCGTGCGCTCGAGCTGTCGCGCTGGAACCTCGCTGCCTTCGAGCAGCGCGTCTCGATCGAATATCACTGGCATGACGTACTGTCAGGCCTGCCATGCATGTATGACCTCATCATTATGAATCCGCCGTTTCACGTCGGCAGCGGCGGGGCAGAGCGGCCCGACCTTGGGCGTCGCTTCATCGCCGTCGCAGCCGAGTCACTGAACGCAGGCGGGCGCTTGTGGCTGGTCGCGAATCGACATTTGCCTTACGAGACGGTGCTGAATGCGAGTTTCGGGCGTGTGCGCATTCTGACCCAGGAGAACGGCTACAAGGTCGTCGAGGCGGTAAAGGCCGCGCGATGAAGCTCGCCAAGTACATCGCCAATCTCGGCTACGGCAGCCGCAAGCAAGTCCTCAGGCTTTTTCAAGCCGGGCGCATCACGGATGCGAACGCGCGCGTGCTTCGGCCCGAGGATGACGTTGAGCACGGCCAGGTGCGCATCGACGGCGAGCCGCTCGACCCCCCGCGAGGCCTGGTGTTGATGCTGAACAAGCCATGCGGCTATACGTGTTCCACCACCGACCCAGGCCGCGTTGTATACGACTTGCTGCCGCCGCGCTTCCGTTTGCGCTCGCCGATCCTCGCGAGCGTGGGACGACTGGATCGCGACACGAGCGGACTTTTGCTGATGAGCGATGACGGCGGGCTGCTGCATCGGATCGTGCACCCGAAAACGAAGCTGCCCAAGGTGTACGAGGCGATGCTCGCACGCGATCTGCGCGGCGATGAGGCGGCGGTGTTCGCGAGCGGCGCGCTGACGCTGCAATCGGAGACCACGCCGCTCGAGCCCGCGAGCATGGAGGTCATCGGAGCGCGGCAGGCGCGTCTAACGCTCATCGAAGGTCGTTATCACCAGGTGCGTCGTATGTTTGCGGCGCTCGGCAACCACGTGGAGGCGCTGCGCCGCACGCGCATCGGCGGGCTCGCCTTAGGCGAGCTTCCGGAAGGCGAGTGGCGCCTGCTCGATAGGCAGGACCTCCAATGCTTGTTCACACGCGAGGCGTAGGATGGATGATCCCTGGCTTGCGCGACGGAGTTGAAATTGACGTCCGTGAACTGCGCCGGGCAGTCTACGCGCATGATACCGCTGCGTGACGACAATCCTTCGAGCATTGCGCCGCTCGCCACGATTTCCCTCATCGTGCTTTGTGTGCTGGTGTTTCTCTGGCAACTCTCGCTAGGCCCTGAGCGCAGCGAAGAGGTGGTATACGCGCTAGGCGTGATTCCGGCCGTATTGCTCGGCCTTCGCGAATTGCCGCCGGAGCTCGCCCTTGTGCCGCCGGCGATGACGACGCTCACGTCGATGTTCATGCACGGCGGGTGGATGCACCTTATCGGCAATATGCTTTATCTGTGGATTTTCGGGGATAACGTCGAGGACAGCATGGGCCACGTGCGCTTCGTCGTTTTCTACGTGCTGTGCGGACTGGCGGCGGTGTTTGCCCAGGCGCTGCCGGACCCGGGGGCGACGGTTCCCATGGTCGGCGCGAGCGGCGCGATTTCAGGCGTATTGGGCGCGTACCTGCTGCTGTATCCGCACGCGCGCGTGCTTGTTGCGATCCCCTTCGGATTCATCCTGCATACGACGAGGATCCCTGCTGGGATCGTGCTCGTGCTGTGGTTCGGTCTGCAGTTGCTGAGCAACATGATCACGCCCGCCGGAGAAGGCGGCGTCGCTTTTCGCGCTCACATAGGCGGGTTCATCGCCGGAATGGCGCTGATTCCCTTTTTCAAGCAGCAGCGCTTTCTCTTGCGGACGCCGTGGCGCTGACATCCATGCGGAACTTGGTTCTAGTTCCAACGTTGACGAGCGCCATAGTCGCCGCTCGTCGACTGCGGCCCTAGCCCGCTGCTTCGCTCAGCACGCGATGAGAGCATGAGGGCATTCAAAGACCATTTTTCCACGCATGCCTCAAGCTACGCGGCGTACCGACCGAGCTACCCGCCAGAACTGGTGGACTATCTCGCGGATCTTTCGCCCGCACGTGGGCTTGCCCTCGATTGCGGGTGCGGCACGGGGCAGCTCTCGGCGTTGCTGGCGAATCGCTTTGCGCGCGTCATCGCAATCGATGCGAGCGCGCAACAGATCGCGAACGCCGTCGCGCGCGAACGCGTCGAGTATGCCGCTCGGCCGGCGGAGCGCAGCGGCCTTGAGGTCGCGAGCGCGGATCTGATCAGCGTTGCGCAGGCGGTACATTGGTTCGATCTGGATGCCTTCTACGCCGAAGTGCGACGCGTGGCGAAGCCGAACGCGGCGCTCGCGCTGATCACCTACGGGACGCTGCACGTGGGCAGACCCGAAGCGGAAGCCATCCTGCAGCACTTCTATTCAACCACGGCCGGCCCGTACTGGCCGCCGGAGCGCCGCCACGTCGAAGAAGGTTATCGTTCGCTCTGGTTTCCGTTTCCGGAGTTCCAGGCCCCGTCCTTCCCAATCGAGGTTTCATGGTCGTTGGAGGAACTGCTCGGGTATGTGGATACATGGTCGGCCGTGCGAGGGGCAGAGAAGGCGCTTGGACGCGCACCCATCGAAGCGTTTCGAGACGACATGGCGTGGGCCTGGGGCGACCCGCACCGGCGCGAATCGATTTGTTGGCCCTTGTCGCTGCGCGTCGGGGCTGTGCGCTGAGCATGTTGCGCAACAAGCGTGAATGGTGAGCTCCTGCGGGATTCCGGTCACCACGTCAGCGGTTAGTCGAAGGCGCCGCACTCGTCTAACTGCGCGTCGGCGTGAATCCGCGCCTCGCTGATCGCCTTCGGCCGATCTGCTGCTCGCGCTTGGCGCTCCTCCGAGACGAGATCGCCACGGGCGGTTACGGCTTGCGCGGGGCACCGCACAGTCAGAGCGGTGTACTCCTGCTGCAAACAGCGAGCGGGAATTGTAGGGCGGCATCCTACGACGTACATCCAATCCCTGATTTTGCGTTGTGCGTGCACGCATTCCGGAACAGTTCGCGCGTCCAGGGAGATTTCTAAATGCTGCAAGCGTGCGTTGCGACGAAGCCGCGAGCGAAGGCGGCGCAGCCTGCGGCTGTTGACCGAGGAGATCGATCGTGGGCGATAGAAGCGGCTGCGCATCGCGCGCCGGTTGCATGCAGCGGCGTTCGGAACCTGCGGTTTCATGTGCGCGCGCGCTGAAGCGAGCCGCTTTGGCGCTCGCCTTATCGGCTGCGGTAAACGCCGCACCGGTCGAAATCGCGTCAACGGGCGACGCCCCTGCAAGGTCGCAAGGCGCGTCCGCAAGCCCGCAGGTCCTGACGTCTGAGTACGAGCTGCATGAGCCCACGAATTCAACGCGCAATCAACAATACGGCGGGCAAGTCGCGCTGAGCGCGGATGGACGCACGATGGTCGTCGCAGACGTGTGGTACTTCGGCGGAGCGCAGTGGCCCTGGTACGGATCAGGCGCCGTTTATGTATACGCCCGCACGAACGAGACATGGGTGTTGGAGGCGAAACTTCAGCCGCCGGATGCGCGCGGGTACGACTTTTTTGGTTCCGATGTGGCGTTGAGCGCCGATGGCGACACGCTCGCTATCGGTGCACAAGGGGAGGGACACGAGGCGCCGACGCAGAACTCGGGGCCTGGGTCCGTCTTTGTCTTCACGCGGCGCGGCGCCGCCTGGACGCAGGAAGCGATGCTGCGCGCGGTCAACCCACAGGATGCGGCATCGTTCGGCCGAAGCGTCGAGATGAGTGCGAGCGGCGACGTCGTTGCCGTCGGCGCTCCTTATGCCACGGCTATGATCGACGTCTCGCCTGCGCCGGGCGCGGGAGCTGTGTATGTATTCGAAAAGCGGGACGCCGTGTGGTTGTCGCAGGCCGCGCTGCGCGCGCCGAATCCTCAAAGCGACGATCAGTTTGGGTTGGGGGTCCGCTTGAGCGGCGACGGTCTCACGATCTGCATTCTGGCTGCCGAGCAAAACTACGCGACTGAAGACGTGGTCAATGGGGGCTGGCCCAATCGCAATAACACCGTTTACGTCTTCGGGCGCGTCGAATCAGCTTGGAATCTGCAGGCCGAATTCGAAGGTTCGAGCGACGATCCGATGTTCGCCGGGACGAGCTACGAGCCGGTGGGCCAAGT
>DATAFY010000392.1:0-6578 GCA_036257205.1 Steroidobacter sp.
GTGCTCGATGACTGCCACGAGTTGACCGTCGCCCGCACGGCGGGCGACGACGGGAAGTGAAAGCAGATTGCCGCCGCGTTCAAGATCCGCGCGCCAGTCGATGACGTGCTCGTTCGCGAAGCCGTCCAGCGCCACACCCCCGGTGACGGCGACGCGAATCGTGGCGCCCTGCAACTCACGATCTGATTGAATGAGGACGTCGATGTCGCGCGCTTCGTTGAGTGCGAGCGTGATTCCGGGCGCGACGGCATCGAGATGTGCAGGTCGTAGAAGCAGTACCGTGATCGCCGCGGCCACAGCGCCGCCCAGCGCGGCTGCGAACCACGTCTCCCAGCGCATCGCAGCATGACGCAAGCCTGATGAGGAGGGGCGAGGGCGGTAGGAGGCGTTCGCAACGCCGGTTGCAACCGCAAGCGCTCGATCAACAAACCCGGGGCGCGGCTCGGGCGGGGGCATCTCGCGCAGCGCCTTGATCAAAGGTTCGTAATCGGTGCTCATGGGCGACGAATCCTCTCTTCTCATGGCCATACACGGGCGGACCCGCAAAAACGTTCCCATTCAGCGACACAAATCGCGCGCCTCGTCGGCGAGCAGCTCGCGCAGTCGAGCCCGCGCTCGATGCAGTCGCGACTTCAGGGTGCCGATCGGGACTTCCATCATTGCCGCCAGCTCGACCAGGCTGTAGCCCTCGATGTCGTGCATTGCGAGCACGGCGCGATGCTCATCGGCGAGCCGCGCCCAGGCCGTGGAGATGCGCTCCTGAGAGAGGCGGCGTTCCGCCAGTTCGGAAGGCTCCGGGGAGGGATCAATAAAGTCGCTGTCCTCCTCCTCGTCCGAGAGCTGAGGGCTCGCGCCGTGGAACCCGAACTGCACCGGCGAGCTGCGCTCACGCCGCAACTGATCTACGAAAATTCGATACATCACTCGCAGTGCCCACGGCCGCACCCGATCCAGTCGGCGCAACTCATCCAGCAGGGGATACAAGCGCACCAGCAGCTCCTGAACCAGATCCTCCGCACGGTCGACGGCCCCGCTCCAGCGATAGGCGGAGCGATACAGAGCGGGTATGTGCTCACGAATCAGCCGATCGAACTCAAGCGCCGCGGTGTCGCACGGCGGCGTGTTACGAAACAACTTCGGGGCGCGCATGCGGCGCATTAAAGCGCACGCGCGTTCATGGACCGAAGGATTCCCCTCCTGAACGCGGCGGGGGGGTTACAACGGGCCGCGTTTGGAGTCGTTCGCATGCGCTTTCACTGTGAACATGGAACCCTTTTCTCGCGACGTCCGTGTGAACAGAAGACAGCTCAGGGGATACGTTCGTTTTGAGGGAATCCCTGAGATCACGAGAGTCATGAACACAGGAGAATGATCGAATGCGACATATTCTGCGAACGACCACGGCCGCTCTGATGCTCGCCGGTTTGGCGGCTTGCGGCGGAGGCGGGGACGGCGCCGACAACGGCCAACTCAGCCTGTCAGTGACCGACGCGCCGGTCGACGAAGCCACGAGCGTGGTGGTTCAGTTCTCCGGCGTCGCTTTCAAACGCGCCGGCGCCTCTGAGGAAGTCGTGCAGAACCTCACGCCCGCGACGAGACAAATCGACCTTCTGGCGTATCAGGAAGGCCGCGCGGCGCTGTTGCTCGATGGGGTCACGCTGCCGGCCGGCGCTTATGAATGGGTTCGCCTGATGGTGGACGCCGAGCCAAGCGTACGTGACTCCTACCTCATCCGGACGACGGGAGAGGAGTGCGAACTGAGCGTGCCAAGCGGTGCGGAATCCGGGCTGAAGCTTAATCGCGGGTTCACACTGCCGGTGGACGGCAGCGTTGCGCTCACGATCGACGTTGATTTGCGTAAATCGGTACATGCGCCGCCGGGACAGCAGGGTGCGGCCGAAGCTTGTACGCAGGGTTATCTTCTGCGGCCGACGCTTCGCATCGTGGACAACGCCAACGTCGGCGCGATCGCCGGCACGATCGATAGCGCCCTTGTCACGGATACGTGCGCGCCCAAGGTGTACATCTTCTCCGGCGCGAACGTTGTTCCCGACGACATCGAAGATGCAGATGCGACGCCGGACGTGGATCCGTTGGTGGTCGCCGACGTGAGGCTCGGGGAGGCGAGCGGCTACAGCTACCATGCCGCCTTCATTGAGCCGGGCGCCTATACCGCCGCTTTCACCTGCAGCGACGATGATCCGACTGCAGATGATGCGTCGACGTTCCTGGCTCCGCAGAACGTTGCGGTGCAGGCGAATGTGATCAGCGAGGTCGATTTCGCGCCGCCGCCCGCGCAGTAAGAAAGCGCAGACCGACGCATCAGCGCGACCCGCTGGTGCGTCGGCTCGCCGCCAAGACCACAACGAGAGCGGCTGCGCCTCCCGCGCGCGCTCTTGAGGCGACAGAAGACCCCCTTACCACTGAAGCGACGCGAGCGAACGCTTCCGCCGTCGATCCTCTCCACGCAGCCGTTCGTCGGAGAGCTTCGTTTTTCAGCTGCTTACGCGCCCATTGAGCCCGGGTTGCAAGAAAAACTGTGACGCAAGTCCGAAAGCCGCGAACGCGCGTTGTCTACGCTGCGCAGCACTTATGAACACGTTCGCGGCTAGGGGGCGGAGGCGCATGTTGAGAGCTCAACAAAACGGCTTGACGCTGATCGAATTAATGATCGTCGTCGCGATCGTTTCTATTCTCGCGTCGATCGCCTATCCGAGCTATCAGTCGCAGGTTCGTAAATCGCGGCGTGCGGCGGCCGAGGCGTTCATGATGGATGTCGCCGGGCGTCAGGAGCAGCGCATGCTGGACGTGCGTTCGTACAGCACTACCGTTCCGACGTTGCCCGCCGAATTGAACGGTTTCTACACCGTGGCGATAACGCTGTCGGCGGCGGGGGCCCCCCCCGGGTTCACGATCACAGCGACGCCGACCGGCATGCAGCTCAAAGACACCGGATGCAATCCCCTGACGCTGACCAATACCCGCGTCAAGACGCCGGCCGCCTGCTGGTGATGGAGGAACGCTCGCATGCAACCGCGCGGCTTCACGGCAATCGAGTTGATAACCACGCTCGCAATCCTCGCAATACTGGCTGGGATCGCTGTGCCGTCGTTTTCCTCCTTCACGACGGGTCAACGCCTGCGCGCCGCGAGCTTCGACTTGCGAACCGATCTGACGCTTGCTCGCAGCGAGGCTCTGAAACGCAATCAGAACATAACTATTCGAAAGCGCCAGGCCCCCGGCTGGCACACCGGCTGGGTCGTCATCGTCGACAGCACTGCTGAGCAATTGCGTTCGCGGGGCGACGTCGGTTCGAAGGTCAGCGTGGATAGCCCGACCGACGCGATCACTTTCGACGGCAGCGGACGAGTGGTGAGCCCCGGCGGCGGCGTGCAGATTGGCCTGCAGGCGCAGATCGGGTCGCAGACGCTTGATCGCTGCCTGGTGCTGACGCCGAACGGGATGGCCCGCTCGACTGCGGAGGCGTGCACATGAGGCGCACATCGCAGCATCAGGCGGGCGTCACGCTGATCGAGGTGCTCGTGGCCGTCATCGTGACAGTCATCGGCCTGCTTGGAATGGTTGCGCTACAGATGCGCAGCTACGCCAGCGAAGCGGAATCCTATCAGCGCGCCCAGGCTGCGATCCTGCTCGAGGACATGGTGAATCGGATTCGGGCGAACCCCAAGAACGTCGCCAATTACGTGGCCGAGGACATTGGAGTCGCGGCCATGGTGTGTACACCGGCACCCGCGGCGCTGGCGGCGCGTGATCTGTGCGAATGGGCGAATCTGTTGAAGGGCGCTGCGGAGACGTACGAGGCCAAAACAGTAGGCGCCATGACGGCGGCGCGCGGCTGCATTAGAGCCATCGACGTCGCCACAAACACGTACGCGATCACCGTCGTATGGCAAGGGAGCGTCTCCACCGCCGAGCCTGGCTCTACTTGCGGCCAGGCCGCTTTCGCGGATCAGACGATTCGGCGCGCGCTCAGCACCGTCGTGCGAATTCCGAAGCTCGCGGTCTAATGGCGATCTGCCTGGATCTCAACATGCGCCAACGTTGTATGCGACGCCGGTCAGCCGGCTTCACCCTGGTCGAGTTGATGGTTGGGATGGTGCTGTCGCTGTTCATAGCGGCGGCGCTCGGCACGCTGGTCGTCAACATGAGCCGCGCCCATGCTGAACTCGACCGCAGCAGCCAACAAATCGAGAATGGACGATACGCCATCGACTTACTCAGCGACGAAATCAAACTCGCGGGTTTCTACGCAGACGCCACGACGGACCCGCTTTATACGCAGCCGGCTGCATGCGCAACGGCCATCGCCAACCTGGGTTGGTCTACATCGCCCATCCGTGCGCCGAACCCCATTGAGGGGTTCACAGGCGACGGTGATGTGCCCCCGTGCGTCACGGCAAACTCGAGCCACGTCTTCCAAACCGGTCTGCTGGCGCTGCATCGCTTGAGCGTCAAGCAGACCGCCGTCAATTCGGTGAGCGGTGTGGATGCGTACGTGCAGTCCTCTCAATGCACCTCGGTCCCGCTATCGATCGTCATCAGCGCCAACCCGGCTGACTTCACGCTTGAGAACGTCAAATGCGACGCGGTCAATCCGGTGCGTCGTTACCTGAGCCGCATCTATTACGTCTCGCCGTGCAGTGATTGCGCTCCCGGCGACGGCATCCCCACCCTGAAGCGCCTCGACTTAGAGGGCGGAGCGTGGAAGGAGACGGCGCTCGCGGAGGGAATCCAGGAGATGCAGTTCGAGTACGGCTTTGACACATCTGCAACCCCCGACGGGGCGCCGGACGAGTTTCGCACAACGCTCGACGGCGTCGGAGGCTCAAAAGCGAACGATTGGGCCAACGTGATGGCCGTGCGCGTCTGGGTGTTGTCGCGCACGACGGAGGCGACTCGCGGCTACTCCGATACGAAAACGTACAACCTAGGCGCACACGGCTCGCGAGGACCGTTCAATGACGGTTTCAAGCGGCGCGTCTACACGACTGTTGTACGGCTGCAGAACCCGGCTGGGTGGAGAGAAAGCTGATGAACGCGCGCGGCTATGGCGGATTTGTACGTACACAGCGCGGCACCACGCTGGTCGTTGCAATGCTCTTTTTAGTGGTGCTGAGTATGTTTGCGGTCGCGAGCATCAACTCGAGCACGACCAATACCCTCGTCACGCGCAACATGATCGCCCGGCAAGAGGCGATTGCGGCCGCGCAGTGGTTGATCGACTGGCGAATCAGCAACCTTCTATTCGCCACGGACCCGGACAGCATTGCGCAGGCATACGAGTCCGTGGATCTCGACCGCGACGGCGTGCCTGATCATTTCCCGAAAATCGATCCAGCGCCAGTGTGCACGCGCATGCGGCCTGTGAAAGCCAACACGCTCGATCCGGCGGTTGAAAATGACCGTGGCTGCATGACCTCGGGCGTCGTCCCCAATAGCGGACTCGATACGCCTGATTTGGCGGCGTCGACCGGCAACTCCCTGTGCTCGAGTACGGAGTGGAACGTCCGCGCGATACTTGACGATGAGGCCGTTAACCTCAGTACAGAGGATCAAGCGAACTCGAACGAGGACGGCGTCAAGATCGCCGTGAACCAAGGCATCGCCGTGCGGGTGCTCGCGACGGACGCAATGGATTACTGCCTTTGATACGGGTGGACACAAGTATGCGTAAACCAGTTTGCAATTGGATCTCCCTTGCCGCCGCAACAGCGGCGCTGCTCAGCGGCAACTCGGGTGCGGAGGACATCGACATCTACGCCAAGTCTGCGGAGGGATTGGTCCGTCGCGAAAACGTCCTCATCATTCTCGACAACTCCGCGAACTGGAACGCCGATCTGCCGTTCGAAACCAGCTGTAACGACCTCGCAACAGGGACGGCGATCGTACCGGCGGGGTCGACCCAAGCCAAAAAAAAATTCGCGGTAGAGAAGTGCGCGCTCTATGACCTGATCACCCACCCTTCCGTAAAAAGCAGCCCGGTGAGCATCGGCCTCATGATGTACAACGAGGGCACAACGGGCTCCGACGCAGGCGGGTATCCACGCGTGCGGGCCTGGCCCATGAACGAGGACGGGCATGCGGACCACTTCCTGGCCAAGCTTAAGGCAATTTCGTTCAACAACGACCAGGCCAACAGCGGCTCATGGGCGAAGGGCTTCCACGAGGCCTATCTGTACCTGAATCAAATGGCCCCGCGCGTGGGGCTCAATCAAAACGAATACGACGGCGCCCCGAGCGCATCGTTCATTTCTGGCGGCAAGTACATGCTGCCGGGCGGGACGCCTTGCGCGACGCACATCATCTTCATCGCGAACGGCAAGGCGGCAGAGAATACCGACAATCAGGCCTATGATCTGCTCGTGAACCTTTATCGCGCGGCCGCGGTCGCCGGGCCGACGAAGAAGGTTTACGGCCAAGACATCGCGAAGCCCGATTCAGACAATTGGTCCGATGAGTACGCGGAGTTCATGAGGTTTCATTCGCCGACGCAGATTCTCACGCACACGATCTCCGTGGTCGGCGGCAACAGCGACGGCAAATTCCCGGCGTACGTC
>DATAFY010000013.1:0-2694 GCA_036257205.1 Steroidobacter sp.
GCATGTCTCTCACCAGCATGATGCGGCGCCATCCTCAGTAACCCACAGCCTTGCGTGCGGCTACTGCCTTTCGTTCAATGGCCTTGCAGACGCACCTCGACACAATCATCCGCCGCTCGCCGTCGAGCATGACAGCTTCTACTTCTTCGCGGATCTCAAGGCTTGGTTTTCACCCCGCCTAGCGACATCCGCTCGTCCACGCGCTCCACCGGTTCGCTGAAGTTCCGTTCGTAACGCCCTCGCCGCTTGCGGTGGGGGTCTTGTCGTCGTGGCTTCGCCCATGACGACTCGAACCATCTACTTCAGGGATCATCGTCATGCGCTCGTCTCATTCATTGCGTATCGCCGTTGCGGCGATGCTCGTCAGTCACGCTGCTCTTGCTCAGGAATCGAAGACCGAGGAAGTCATCGTTACCTCGACTGCCTTGCGCGAGAACCCCCTCGAGGTTGCTCAACCCACCAAGGTTGTCGCTGGCGACGAATTGCGGCGGCAGATCGCCAGCAGCATCGGTGAGACACTGGCGAAGGAGCTCGGCGTCAGCTCCACATACTTCGGTCCGACCGCAAGCCGCCCGATCATTCGTGGCTTGGGCGGCAATCGGGTGCAGATGTTGCAGGACGGGCTCGAATCCCTGGATGTGTCGAGCCTGAGCCCGGATCACGCAGTGACACTTGAGTCTGTCGTCTCGCAGCAGGTCGAAATCATCAAAGGGCCGGCGGCGCTGCTCTATGGCAGCGGAGCCGCGGGCGGTCTCGTCAACGTCGTCACGAATCGGGTCCCCATGGAATCGGCGGATCAGCCGATCTCAGGTGCGGTTGAGCTGCGAGGCGACACGGCAGCCGAAGAGCGCACCGGCGCGCTCAGCGTCGGCGGCGGCAGCGGAATGTTTGCGTTCCACGTCGACTATTTCGATCGGGAGACCGACGACGTCGATATCCCTGACTTCGCACAGTCAGACGTGTTGCGCCGGGCGCTCATCGAAGCTGGCGAGGAGCCGGATAGCGTCCGCGGTCACATTCCCAACAGCGCCAGCGACACCAAGGGCGGCGCGGCGGGTGCATCGCTCATCGGCGATGCGGCCCGCGGCGGCTTGTCGTGGAGCCGCTACGAGAGCACTTACGGCATCGTCGGCGAGGAAGAGGCCTTCATCGACATGAAGCAGGATCGCTACGACGCCAAGGCCGAGATCGATTTCGACGGTCCCATCGAAGCGCTGCGGCTCAACGGCAGCTACAACGACTATACGCATACGGAATTCGAAGGACCGGGCGAGCCCGGGACCGTGTTCAATCAGGATGCCTACGAGCTGCGCGTAACGGCCGATCATAAGTTTGGCGACGGCTGGCGCGGAACGATCGGCGCACAATACGTCGACATCGATTTCGAAGCGCTGGGCGACGAAGCATTTGTGCCGCGCTCCAAGACACAGGCAACCAGCCTGTTCGCCTTCGAGGAGCGCCATTTCGACCGGTGGACGATCGAGCTGGGCGCCCGCGCCGAGCAGCAAAAGATCGGCCCGGATCCGGCCACCGAGCTACCGGACTTCGATGAAACGGCGATCAGCTTGTCGGCCGGCACGGTATGGAAGTTTGGCGTTGACCACGCGTTGGCGCTGAACGTAACCCGCACGCAGCGCAATCCGGAGGCGGCTGAGCTGTATGCCAACGGGCCGCACATCGCCGATCAGCGGTTCATCATCGGCGATCCCAGTCTTGACCAGGAGACCGCCGTTACAGCTGACGTGTCACTGCGGCGGACCGGCGATGGAATCCAATGGACGCTGAACGCGTACTACAACGACTACAGCGATTACATCTTCGAGAATCCGACTGGCGACATCGAGGACGATCTGCCGGTATTCGTCGTCAGCCAGGGCGGTGCGAAGCTCCGGGGCTTCGAAGCCGAAGTCAGTTTCCCGCTGTTGCAGCAGGGCGAGCAGCATCTCGAGCTGCGGCTGGCCTCGGACTATGTGCGTGGCGAGCTGGACAGCGGCGGCGATCTGCCCCAGATGCCGCCACTGCGCTTCGGAGCTGGGTTGCACTATGACCTTGACCAATTCCATGTCGGCCTGCAGGGCTACTACTACGACAAACAAGACAAGATTGCGGAGAACGAGCTGCCGACTGACAGCTTCACGCTCGTGGATGCTGACGCCAGCTATCGATTGCCGGTGGGATCGAGCAGCGTCCTGTTGTTCCTTCGAGCCAGCAACTTGCTCGACGAGGATGCGCGGCAGCATGCATCGGCGCTGAAGGATATCGCGCCGTTGCCGGGCCGATCGTTTCATCTAGGCGCAAGAGCCGAGTTCTGATCGAAGGAGGATCGGCGTCCGACGCGCCGATCCTTCATGCTCGAGCAGGCGCAGAACGGTCGTGAACCGTTCCCTCGGAGCCGCTGGAATTCTGTCGCGCAGGCAGCGTGAAACTCGTCGCGCATCCCTGCAGGCGGCGAGGATTCTCGCGATCGCGGCTGCCGCGATCGCTGCCGTGCTCCTGGCTATTGCGCCACGAACCAAGCCAGTGGTGACGGTCTACATGCCGAGCAACTGCGACACTTGCCGTCGCTGGTGGAGCATTTGGCAGCGAGAGGTTTTCGAACAGAGCTCGGCGATATGTCGGAATGGTCGGCCGTCCGCGCAGAATTCGGGCTCCCGACGGGCCTTCTCAGCTCTCACACAGCCGTCGTTGAAGGCG
>DATAFY010000046.1:0-5970 GCA_036257205.1 Steroidobacter sp.
CGTCGCCACGTCGCCGCGGACACGACCGCCATGCAGTGGCGCGAGAACTCCGATGGGCGCGCAACCAAACTTCTCTATAGCCAAGCTGGGTACTCGGACCGCATGCGCCTCGAGCGCTGGCCGCCCCAATGGGCGGGCGAGTCGACATATCCGCACGGCGCGGAGCTGTTCGTGCTGCAAGGCTCCTTCGAAGACGAGGAAGGACCTTATCGGACGCACACATGGCTGCGGTTTCCCGCGCAGTCGCGGCACCGTCCACGAACCCGCGAGGGCTGCGTCCTTTACGTAAAGGAAGGCGGGTTCGCTTACCTTCGTGAGCAGTGAGGACTGTGAGCACTGAGTTCCGATTGCGAATGCGTCGGCGCTCAGCGTCTGCATGAGATGGCTCATGCGCATTCGCGAGAACATCGCCGCTTTGCTCATCTTCACTGCGTTCGTGTGCGCCGCAACGCCGACATCGCCGTCGCGTCCTCTGCGCCTGGCAATCATGGACATCGAACTCACAGGCGATCTTGGCGGACCAGAGCTGACGCCGGAGCACGAGGCGCGTGCGCGGATGGCGAGCGATCGGTTGCGCGCCGAACTCGGGCGCACTCAGTTGTACGAGATTGCGGACAACGCGCGAGCGCAGGAAACGATACGCCGATTCGAAGCGATACAATACCTGCATCAATGCAACGGCTGCGAACTCGACATCGCCCGGGCGCTTGGCGCAGAACAGGTGCTGGTGGCCTGGGTGCACAGGGTGAGCAATCTCATTCTGGCATTGAATTACGAAATACGACGCACGCCGTCCGGCACAGTCGTCGCAAGGAACTCGTTCAGTTTTCGCGGCGATAATGACCCTGCTTGGATGCATGCAGTCGACAGTCTTGTCGAAGACCTTCGAGAGCGCGGCATACGGTGAGCAGGGATTGTGCTGCAGATACGTCCTCTCTGAGACGTTCAGGAATCGCCGATCACTGCCGCGAGCGCGATTCTACGTAGGCGACTTCGCGTGCGCGAGATGCTTGCGCATCTCATGGAGCACGGATCCGTAGTCTGCTGCGCCGAAGATCGCGGAGCCTGCAACGAAAGCGTCGGCGCCTGCCGCGGCGATTGCCGCGATATTGTCGACCTTAACGCCGCCGTCCACTTGCAACCGAATCGCCCGCCCGGTCGCCCGCGCGTAATCATCGAGCAGCGCACGGGCCGCTTGCAGTTTCTTGAGGGTTGCCGCAATGAACGATTGACCGCCGAACCCCGGGTTCACCGACATCAGCAACACGAGGTCCAGCTTATCGAGAACGGGTTCGATGAACGACAACGCGGCGCCGGGGTTGATGGCGAGGCCGGTGCGGCAGCCATGATCGCGAATGAGTTGCAGCGTGCGATCCACGTGGCGCGACGCTTCAGGGTGAAATGAAATAGAATCGGCGCCCGCTTTCGCAAACGGGGCGACCAGCGTATCGACGGGTTCGACCATGAGGTGCACGTCGAGCGTTCGCCCGTTTGCGTACGGCTTGATGGCCGCGCACACATCAGGACCGATCGTGAGGTTCGGCACGTAGTGATTGTCCATGACGTCCACGTGAATCCAGTCCGCGCCTGCTGCAAGAACGCTGCGCACCTCTTCCCCGAGGCGCGCGAAGTCCGCGGAGAGAATGCTCGGCGCGATCACCGGAGGCAAACCACTCGACCTGCCCGCGCTCCCGTCCAATTCGTCTGTAGGAGCGGTCATCGACATGTCGAACTCCGAGAAGATACAGCGCTGCGCAACAGTCGGTCATACATGTGATCGGAAAGTTCGCCGAACGAATGCAACCATCCGTCAGGCGCGCATACCCGGCTGCCGCTCAAGTCGTAGTATCCGTGCGCAACCAGCACAATCGGCAAGCCGGCAGCGCGCGCAGCGCGCACATCGGTGATCGAATCTCCCACCATGATTGCGCGTTCCACGCCGTGGTACGTAAGGCAGCGCCGCACGGGGGCTGGAGCGGGCTTGCGCACCGACAGCGTGTCCCCAGCGACGATTGGGTCGAACCAGTCGAGCAATCCGTGCGTAGCGAGCAGCGGCCGGGCGAAACACGCCTCCTTATTCGTGACAAGCGCAAGCTTCACGCCGGCCGCACGCAATCGTTGCAGCGTCGACCGCACCTGCGGAAAGACGCGGCTGCGCATCCCGCAATGCGCTAAGCACGAGCGGCTGTACGCGCGCATAAGTCGATCGAGTAGTGCGCGGTCCGGTCGCGCGTTGGCAGCAGACCCGCGCCTATACCCCGCGCTGCGCGCGTATGCTCTGGCCACAGTGCTTCGCGCGCCGTGGCCGATCAGCTCGCGAACCGCGGCAACGGCAAGCGTGGGCATGCCCTCGGAGCTCAGCACGTCGTTCACGGCGTGTGCAATCTCGGCGGCGCTGTCTATAAGCGTGCCATCAAGATCGAACACGACCAGCCGCGTTTTCATCAGGCTACGGCGACTCTGCGCTGCGCGCGGCAGGCGTCGGTCATCCGGACGACGCAACTTGCGACCGCTTGCGGCGTGAGGCCGAAATGTTCGTACAGCGCCGCGCCGGGCGCGGAATGACCGAACGTGCTGACGCCGATCACTGCGCCTTCGCGCCCCACGTACTTGCGCCAAAGATCAGGATGCGCTGCTTCCACAGCAACTATTGGCAGATGCAGCGGCAGGACGCTCTCACGATAGCTGCCGTCTTGTCGATCGAACTGACTCGTGCACGGCATCGAGACGACCCGCACGTCAATGCCGTGCGACGCCAGCAGACGCTGCGCCCCGAGCGCGATGCTGAGTTCGGAACCCGTGGCTAGCAAGGTCGCTTCAGCAGTCGCGGATTCACGAACTACGTATCCGCCGCGACGGATCGGATCGAGATCGATGGTCGTTCGCGCCGCCGCCGGCAGATTCTGACGCGACAGCAACAGCGCCGTCGGCCCGTCACGACGTCGGATCGCGGCCTCCCACGCCACGAGCGTCTCGAGCAGGTCCGCCGGACGCCAGACGTCCAGATTGGGAATCAGACGAAGCGAAGGCGCGTGTTCGATGGCCTGATGCGTCGGACCATCCTCCCCTAGTCCGATGGAGTCATGGCTGAACACATGTATGACTCGCTGCTTCATTAATGCAGCCATTCTTAAAGCGTTGCGACTGTAGTCGCTGAAGGTGAGAAATGTGCCCCCGTAAGGAATGAAGCCGCCATGCAGGCTCATGCCATTCATCAGCGCGGCCATGCCGAACTCTCGCACGCCATAGCTCAGGTGATTGCCGACCCGGTCGCGACCGGCGTTCACGCAGCCCTTGAAATTGGTCAGAGTCGAAGCCGTGAGATCGGCCGAGCCTCCGAACAACTCTGGAATCTGCGGCGCGAGATGACTCAAGGCGAGCTGCGACGCCTTTCGCGTAGCCGTCGGCACGCTCACATTCGAGAACTCGCGCGCAGCGTCAGCCACCGAGGCTGACAGTTCTACGGGCAATTTGCCCCGTATGCGGCGTTCGAATTCTGCCGCAAGCTCTGGATACCGCACGCGATATCGCTCCAGCCGCGAACGCCACTCGGCGCGCAGCTGTGCGCCCCGCCTGCGCGCGTCCCAGGCGACCCGAATCTCGTCCGGAACGACGAACGGAGGATGCGGCCATCCTAGGGACGCGCGCGTCGCCGCGGCTTCGTCCGCGCCGAGCGGGGCGCCGTGCACGTCGTGCGTTCCAGCCTTGCCCGGCGAGCCTTTGCCGATCACGGTCTTGCAGCAGATCAACGTTGGTTGACCGGTCGGCAGCAGCGATTGTTCCAGCGCTTTGTCCAGCGCAGCCTCGATCGCCCGGGAGTCATGGCCGTCGACGCCATCGAGTACATGCCATCCATACGCGCGAAACCGCGCCGGCGTGTCGTCGATAAACCAGTCCTCCACGCGCCCATCGATCGAGATGCCGTTGTCGTCGTAGACGGCGATGAGCTTCGACAGGCGCAGCGCGCCGGCGAGGCTGCACGCCTCATGACTCAGTCCCTCCATGAGACAGCCGTCCCCCACGAACACATACGTGTGGTGATCCACGATGCTGCGGTCTGGGCGGTTGTATCGCTTCGCCAGCAAATTTTCAGCGAGCGCCATCCCGACGGCGTTCGCCAGCCCCTGACCCAGCGGGCCGGTAGTCGTCTCCACGCCGGGCGTGACGCCGACTTCGGGATGTCCCGGCGTGCGCGAGTGCAGCTGCCGAAACCGCTGCAGCTCGGCGAGCGGCAGGTCGTAACCGCTCAGATGCAGCAGCGCGTACAGCAGCATCGACGCGTGCCCGTTTGAGAGGACGAACCGATCCCGATCCGGCCACAGCGGATCCGCCGGGTCGTGCTTGAGATACTTCGACCACAGCACCTCGGCGATGTCGGCCATCCCCATCGGCGCCCCGGGATGGCCCGACTTCGCGGACTCAATTGCGTCGATGGCGAGCATTCGCAACGCATTCGCCTTGGCTATTCGCAGCTCATTCATGTTCATGTCGGGAAGCCTCATGCACGACGCTTGATGTCCTTCAGCCGCAAAATCATGGGGGTGAGGATCAGTTGAAGCGCCAAACCCATTTTTCCGCCCGGCGCGCAGATGCTGTTCGGCCGCGTCATCCAGGACCCCTGCAGCATCGAGAGCAGGTACGGAAAGTCGATGTCGTGTGGATCAGCGAAGCGAATGATCACCATGCTCTCGTCTGAGGAAGGGATATCGCGCGCAATGAACGGATTGCTGGTGTCCACGGTGGGGACGCGCTGAAAATTCACGTGCGTTCTGGAGAACTGCGGGCAGATGTGATTCACGTAATCGGGCATGCGCCGCAGGATCACATCGACGACCGCCTGCTGCGAATAGCCCCGAGCCGATTTGTCTCTGTGCAGCTTCTGAATCCACTCCAGATTGATGATCGGCACGACCCCGATGAGCAGGTCCACGTGGCGGGCGATGTTCGTGGTTTCACTCACGTACGCGCCGTGCAAACCTTCGTAGAAGAGCATGTCGGCGTCTGGCTCGCTTTCCGTCCAGGGCGTGAACGTCCCAGGATCCTGCGAGCAGCGAGCGGCTTCAGCCGCATCGTGCAGATATTTGCGAAACCGGCAGCGGCCCGTCGCGCCATATTGCCTGAACGCCTGCTCAAGCTCTTCCAGCAGGTTCGCCTCGGGACCGAAATGGCTGAAATTGCGCTCACCGCGCGCCTCGCGCTCATCTAACTCCGCTCGCATCGCCTTGCGGTCGTAGCGATGGAACGCGTCGCCTTCGATCACGGTCGCTTTGATGTTCTCGCGCCTGAAAATGTGCTCGAAGCTGCGCATTACCGTAGTGGTGCCTGCGCCAGACGATCCGGTGACGGCGACAATCGGATGTTTCGCGGACATGGGGATCGCCTCCAGCTCTCGCGCCAGCTCACACGTCCACGCGGAACAAGGAGCGCTCCACGAACAACGGCGAGAAATATGGCTTGTCGGTCCCTGCCGCGAACTCCGCGTGATAGCGTTCGATGCGCTCGATCTCGTTGCGCGAGCCGAAGACCAACGGCACCTGCTGGTGAAGACTCTCGGGTTGGAGGTCCATGATCCGGCCGCGGCCCGTTGAAGCGGCTCCGCCGGCCTGTTCGACGATGAACGCGACCGGATTGGCCTCATAGAGCAGACGCAGGCGTCCCGCTCTACGCGGATCCCTCGCGTCCTGCGGATACATGTACACGCCCCCGCGCATCAAAATCCGATGCACGTCCGCAACCATGGACGCGATCCAGCGCATGTTGAAATCGCGCCCACGAATGCCCGTTGCACCCGCCTTGCATTCGCCGACATAGCGCTTGATCGGCGGCTCCCAGAAACGCTCGTTGCTGCTGTTGATGGCGAACTCCGATGCGTCGGGATCGATGGCGAGATTCGGGTGAGTCAGAATGAAATTGCCGATCTCGCGATCCAACGTGAAACCGTGCGTTCCCTTCCCGATCGTCAGCACGAGC
>DATAFY010000400.1:0-6638 GCA_036257205.1 Steroidobacter sp.
CGCGCGTTTGTCGTATCCGCGCCACGTGCAGGGCTGGGCCAAGGCCACTCTGCTGTAAAGATTCTCGACGCCGACGCTCTCTTCAGCCGCGCATACGGCGGCGCGCCGGCGTGCACGCAGAATGAGGTTCAACGCGGCAGCTCGACCGTGACGATCACGCCGGTCTCATCCGGCAGATTGGCGGCCGCGACGGTTCCGTGGTGGAAATCGGCGATGAGCCGCACGATGTAAAGGCCGAGGCCGAGGTGCGGCTTTTCGGCCTGGCTGCCGCGTCCGCTCACCAGCGATTCGAACAGCCGATCATTGATCTGCGGCGGCAACAACGGGCCTTCATTGCGTACGCTGATGCGGTACGTGCGCGCGTCGCACTCAAGCGAAAGCGTGACCGGCGCGCCGGGCGGGGCGAAATCCGCAGCGTTGTCCATCAGCTTGTCCAGCATCTGGGCCATCAGTTCGGGCGAACCGAGCGCCCAGCAGGGTGGGTCGGCAACCTCGACCTCCACGCGATGGCGGTGAAAACTCGCACGATAAGCCTCGCCGATGTTGCGCAAGACCTCGCTGACGTCGAATTTCGTCCGTTCAGTGTGCTCGATGCTCTGCTCGACGCGGGTCGCTTCGCTCATCGCGGTCAGAATCGCATGGGCCCGATGCGCTCCTTCGCGCGCGCGCGTCACGTAATCCTGCGCCGCCTGCGGCAGGGGCGCTTCCGATGCGAGATTTTCAAGTGATGAGCTCACGATCGTGAGCGGCGTGCGCAGTTCGTGCGACAGCTTGGATCCGAGCGTCTGCAGATAATTCGTGTATTCCTTAACGCGATTGAGCAGCATGTCATAGCTGCGCGCCAGCGCGCCCAGCTCATCTGCTGCGGACGTCCCTGGAATGCTCGCTTCTATGCGGCCTTCGGGCGTGAGGGCAGTGCTCGCCGCGCGGCTCAAGCGCCGAATGCGATGAGACAGGCGCGCGGCGAACACGAGCGTCACGAGGACCGTGAATACGGTCGCGACGAACGTCATGTTCAGTAGACGCGTCAACGCCACCTCGCGCACGAGCGCGAGCTGCTCGCCTGGCTGTTCGATCACCAGCGCGCCGAGGTTTCGTTCTCCGTAGCGCACCGGCACTGCTGCACGCACGATGGACGGCTCGCCCCCGGCCTCTTCAAACCAGATCGCGCGGGTTCGGCCGTTGCGGGCCTCATCCACAGGCGGACCCCACATGCCGTAGGGCAGGCCGTACGGTTGGACGGGCGTTTGCTTGCGCGCGAAAAGCATGCGGTAGACGGAGCGCACAAAACCCTCGCTGTCCTCGCGCAGGCCCGGATAGCTGGTTTGGGGCGTGTTGGCGCGAATCGAGCCTGCGCGTGCAAGCAACCAGCCGTTCACGTCCACGACGGATGCGCGTATGTCGTTCGGCGCATATTGTTCCAGCCGTTGTCTGAGCAGCTCTGATCCGGTGTGCAGCCACCCTAGCCCCGTCTGGCTCTGCACGTTGTTCTGCGGGTCGAGCGCATGCACTGAGAGCTGCGCGCCGAACAAATTGACAGGTCCCTTCAGCTCGATTGCGTACCCGTGCGCGGTCTCGCGCCAAACGCCCGTGAGGCGGGCAGGCGCATCTTCGGTCAGCGGGCGCCAGGGCGCTCCGATCTCACACGGATGCACGAGCAGCGGTCCGGGCGCGACCGCGCTGATGGACCACGCACGCTCATGTTCGAATTCATCGCGCGTCAGCACGATCAGCCGCGTGGCGCCTGGGCCGCGCCCCGTCTCATCCGTGTGCGGGAGGTCGTAGACAACCGCAGGGGCGGCTACTTCGACGTACATATGCATCGAACGGTCGTGAACCCCGAGCTTGATCAGCGGCTGCGATGGCGACTGCTGATCGGAGCTCTGTACGCCTGGGACGGGCCGAGCCGGCGCCGGCCATTCATCTGCGAACCCATCCACAAGCGGTTGCATAGGCAGCAGGGGCGCGAAGAGATCGCCGTGCGTCGGGTCAAACAACTCGCGCGCCTCGCGCGTGCGATACAGCAGCTCGGGCTCGCTTGCAACGACTCGGCTGAGCACCTCCGCGGTCGTGAGCAGCGCCTGCTCCTGTCCGCGCCGCAGCGTCGACTCCATCTCGGATGCATAGCGCCAGCCGGCCCACGGCAGCAACAGCGTCAGCAGGCTCAGCAGCACGAGTTTGGCGCGCAGGGACACAGGGGAAGTTCAGCTACAGGCGCGAGCAAGGCGCGAAACGCGCCCCGCAATGCGTGAATCGGCAGCTTCGGAGCCGGTCGGCGCGGGCGTCATCCTTCCTTCCATCGATATCCCATGCCGTACATGGTTTCGATGTTGTCGAACGCAGCGTCAATCGCCTGGAACTTGCGGCGGATGCGCTTGACATGGGAAGTGATCGTGTTGTCGTCGAGCACGACGTTCGCGGCGTCCATGAGTTGCTGCCGGTTCTTTACGTGCCCTGGGTTTTTCGCCAACGCATGCACGATCCAGAATTCCGTCAGCGTGAGCCCCAACGGCTTTTCCCGCCAGCTCGCGTTCAAACGAGCGGCGTCGATCAACAGCGGTCCGCGCGCGATGATCTGGTCGCGATTGGACGGCTGCGTCAGCGCATCGATGCGGCGAAAGAGCGCCATGACGCGGGCGAGCAAATGCGTGAGGCTCAAATCTTTGGTGAGGTAGTCATCCGCCCCGAGGCGCAGGCCCGAGACGGCGTCGAGCTCGCTGTCGCGAGCCGTCAGGAAAATGATGGGCAGTTCGGCGGACATCGAGCGCAGGTCGCGACACAGCTCGAATCCGCCCTCGGGCTCATCGCGCAGGCCCACGTCGATGACGGCGAGATCCGGCAGCCGCAGGCGAAAGGCTTCGAGCGCCTCCTTGCGCGCGCCGTACGCGCGCACTGCGTACCCATGGCGTTGAAAAGCGGCGGCGTAGTTGTCGCGGATGGCAGGCTCGTCTTCGACAATGGCGATGACTTTCTTCATGCAACTGGCCGGTGAGCTGTCCTGCTGCGCAGTGTAGCGCCGCCTCGCAGCGACGCCGCCACACGCCACGATTTATCACAATCTGCCCTCGCACGGTCGTTTGGCGCTGCGATCCCTGCGCAACTGCGCGCTCAAATGAGCGCCGGGTCAGAACTCGGGAGAGCAGTCGTGAGCAGAGCCGACGTGTCCGAGAGCGTCAAAAGTCGGCGGCGTGAAGTCCTCTGGGCCTGGCTGTCGCTCGTGACCCTGCTCATTGCATGGGACCGGGCCGCGCGCCTGGACGAGCCCGCATCGGTTCCGCGCGTGCGCCTCGCGCAGGCGTTGGA
This sequence comes from Steroidobacter sp., assembly GCA_036257205.1. Lineage (GTDB taxonomy): Bacteria > Pseudomonadota > Gammaproteobacteria > Steroidobacterales > Steroidobacteraceae > Steroidobacter. The sequence continues at coordinate 3,304 of DATAFY010000400.1, forward strand.
CCGAGAAGAGAAGGCGCTTGCGGCCGCGACGGCGCGCGCCCTGAACGATCGGGGACTCAGAACGCGTTGACGCCGGTGAGCGCGCGCCCGACGGTGAGTTGGTGAACCGTTTCGGTTCCTTCGTACGTGATCACGCTTTCCAGGTTGAGGGCGTGACGGATGGGAGCGTACTCCAGGCTGATGCCGGCGCCGCCGAGCAGGTCGCGTGCGTCCCGGGCGACTTCGATCGCGGCGCGGGCGTTGTGCCACTTCGCCATGGACACCTGCGTTGGGACCATCTGGCCGGCGTCCTTCAGCCGCCCCAGGCGCAAGGAGAGCAGTTGCGAGGTCGTGATCTTGCGCGCCATTTCGGCCAGCCGGATCTGGACCGACTGGGTCGCGGCGAGCGGCTTTCCGAACAGCACGCGTGACTTGGTGTAGTCGATGAGTTGCGCGAGACAGGCCTGCGCCGCGCCGGTGACGCCCCAGCAAATTCCGTAGCGCGCCTGTGTGAGGCACGACAGCGGGCCTTTCAGGCCGACCGCGCCGGGCAGCACGTTCTCTTCGGGCACCGCCACGTTGTCGAAAAACAGGCTGGACGTGATCGAAGCGCGCAGGCTCATCTTGTGCTTGATCAGGCTTGTCGTGAATCCCTTGAAATCCTTCTCCACGAGAAAGCCGCGAATGCCTTCGTCCGTGCGAGCCCAGACGACGGCCAGATCCGCGATCGAGCCGTTCGTAATCCACATCTTTGCGCCGTTCAGCACCCAATCCTTGCCTTGCTTGCGCGCATGCGTCTTCATGTTCGCCGGATCGGAGCCGCCGTGCGGTTCGGTGAGCCCGAAGCAGGCGATCACTTCGCCTTTCGCCATCCTCGGCAGCCAGCGCTGCTTCTGCTCCTCCGAGCCGAAGGCGTAGATCGGATGCATGCACAGGCTCGACTGCACGGAGACGAAGCTGCGCAACGCGGAATCGCCGCGCTCGAGTTCCTGACAAATCAATCCATACGACACGCCGTTCAGGCCTGCGCAGCCGTATCCTTGAATAGAGCTGCCGAGCAGGCCGAGCTCCGCGACGGCCGGAATCAGTTCGCGCGGAAAGCGCTCATGCTCGAAACATTCGCCGATGATCGGAACGACCTGCTCGTCGACGAATTTCGCGACGGCGTCTTGCACCAGTCGTTCCTCGTCGCTCAGCATGCCGCGCACGCTGTACAGATCGAGCGGATCAAGTTCCGCAGGCTCAGCGGTTTTGACTGTGGACTGGTTCATGGCTCGACTCGCTGACATCGGCGATTCTTCGCTCCCGCGCCCATCATAGCTCCCAATTTGCGCATCGGCTGCGGCGTAAACCGTTGCGTGAGGTCGTCCATGCTCGCCATAGGACGATGGTTCTTGTCGCTGGCGGGCGCGCACGCTAGCGTTACGCCGGGAATCAGAGAGGATTTTTCATGACTATTCGATTGTTGAAACCTGCGGTCGCCGCATGTGCGGCCATGTACCTGACAGCCGCCTGCACCACGGTCAACCCGTATACACGCGAGCAGCAGACCAGCAACGCGGTGAAAGGGGCAGGCATCGGAGCGGCAGTCGGCGCCGTCGCGGGACTGCTGACCAAAGGCGACAAGCTGCAGAACGCGCTGATCGGCGCGGGCGCGGGTGCGATTGCGGGCGGCGGGGTCGGCTATTACATGGACGTGCAGGAAGCGAAGCTGCGTCAGCGCCTGGAGGGCACGGGCGTCAGCGTCACTCGCGTGGGCGACAACATCACGCTGAACATGCCCAGCAGCATCACGTTTGCACTGAACAGTTCGGATCTGAATGCGCAGTTCTACAGCGCGCTTGACGGCGTGGCGCTGGTCCTGAAGGAGTACGACAAAACCGTCGTAGAAGTCGCGGGTCACACGGACAGCTCGGGAAGCGACCAGTACAACCAGACGCTCTCACAGCGCCGCGCGCAAGCGGTCTCCAGCTATCTGACGAGTCAGGGCGTGCACAATCAACGGCTGCTCACCGTCGGCGCGGGCGAATCGCACCCGATCTCCTCAAACGACACCGAGCAGGGACGCGCCACCAATCGACGCGTTGAGATCACGATCGTCCCAGTCACCAAGCAGAGCTGAACGGTCTGTCCAAATAAAGAGGGCCGGCTCCTGGCGGAGACCGGCCCTTGCTTTGTCCGGCGCTTTCGGCGCTTACGCCTGAGCGGGCTGCGCAATGAGACCGCGCAATTTCTTGATGGCGTTTGCTTCGATCTGGCGGATGCGCTCGGCGGATACGCCGTATTGATCCGCAAGCTCGTGCAGCGTGGCCTTCTGTTCCGTCATCCAGCGGCTGCGCAGAATGTGCCGGCTGCGCTCATCCAGCGTTTCGAGCGCGTCGGCGAGCCGGTCCGCAGCGTCTTCGTCCCATTGTTCGCGCTCGACCGCGACGGATGGATCTGCTTCCGGATGCGGCAGGTAGGCGGAGGGAGAGTACGTTCCCTCATTCTCGTCCGCATCGGGCGTTGGATCGAACGACAGATCGCGCGAGCTCAGCCGCTGCTCCATATCCGTCACTTCCGCGGTTGAAACGCCCAGGTCCTGAGCGATCGCGCGCGTTTCGCTCTCCGTCAACCAGCCCAGATCTTTCTTGAACCGACGAAGATTGAAAAACAGTTTGCGTTGCGCCTTCGTCGTCGCGATCTTCACCAGACGCCAGTTGCGCAAGACGTACTCGTGGATCTCGGCGCGGATCCAATGCACGGCGAAAGAGACGAGTCGCACGCCCATCGTCGGATCGAAACGTTTCACCGCCTTCATTAGCCCGACGTTGCCTTCCTGAATCAGATCTCCCACCGGGAGCCCATAGCCCGTATATCCGCGCGCGACATGCACCACGAATCGCAGGTGCGACAGCACCAGCTGACGGGCAGCGTCGAGGTCGTCCTCCTGCCGGTAGCGAGTCGCCAGCGCGATCTCCTGTTCACGACTCAGCACGGGAATCCGCGATACCCGCTCGACATAGGCATCGAGGCTGCCGACCGGGCCGGCAAAGACGAGATCAGTGCTTGGACAAGTCAGGGTGGTAGTCATCAAGAAAATTCCCCTCCCAAGTCGGCCGTCATTTTAGCAATCGCATCGTTGGAGTGCTAACCGCCCAAAAGGTTCCAGTTGGACACCGGCGTTGGGCGGACGTGGGAAGCGCGTAAGTGTTTGATAGTAAAGCCTGAAGCAGCAGTCCGCTCCATCCGGCTCAGGCCCGATCAGGAGGGTTCAATCGAGCGGAGATGGCGAGTCGCCGCCACGAACGAGCCGATCCAGCCCAACCCGATTCCAATCCCGAGGAGCCGCAGGGAGGCCTCAAGGTCCAGCCCGT
>DATAFY010000125.1:0-4461 GCA_036257205.1 Steroidobacter sp.
TGTTCACGGCGCGCTTCCTCGATCGCATCGGCAAAGGCGTTCGCGGCGCGCCTCGCGATGCGCTGGTTGCGGAAATTTCTCCTAGCAACATGCGCGGCGCCGCGTACGGCTTGCGCCAAGCCCTTGACTCGGTCGGCGCGCTGCTCGGTCCGGCGCTTGCCGTCGCGCTCATGATCCTGCTGGCCGACAACATCCGTGCGGTGATGTGGGCGGCGGTTGTGCCGGCGTTCATCTGCGTGCTCCTGCTGGTCGGCTATGTGCGTGAACCCGAGCGTACGCAACCCTGCAGCGCCAAGGCACCGCTCGCCTTTGCAGCTGCGAGACGGTTGCCTTTACGTTACTGGTACGTCGTGCTGCTCGGCGCCGTCTTTACCCTGGCGCGCTTCAGCGAGGCGTTCCTCGTGTTGCGCGCTCAGGACCTCGGACTCGCCTTGGGTTACGTTCCGGCCGTGATGATTGTGATGAATGCGTTCTACGCGGGCGGCGCCTATCCGGCAGGCGCTGCTGCCGACAAAGTGAGCCGCCGGACGATGCTGCTGCTTGGCTTGCTCGTATTGGTGGGTGCGGATCTGGTCCTTGCCGCTGCGCTTTCTCCCCTGATTGCATTCGCCGGCGCCGCCCTGTGGGGTGTGCACATGGCGCTGACCCAGGGCTTGCTGGCAAAACTCGTCGCGGACAATGCGCCTGCCGAACTGCTCGGCACGGCGTTCGGAATATTCAACCTCGTGAGCGGCGGCGCATTGCTGCTGGCGAGCGTCATCGCGGGCGCACTGTGGAGTTCCATGGGTCCGTCCGCGACGTTTCTCGCGGGCGCGGCTTTCGCGGCAGCAGCCGCCGCCGGGCTGCTCGCAGCCGTTCGACTGCCCCGCTGAGCTCACGGCCCGGTCTGAACTTCGCGTCCTCAGCCCACGTCGTCCGCCTCGGTGGATGACGCAGCGTCGCTCAAGCGTTCGTGACGGCCCCAGCGCCAGCCGGCGACATCCGGCATATCCTCGCCATGCTCGTAGATGTACCGCTTGTGCTCGATGAGCTCATCGCGCACGGCCTGTTTCGCGTAAGCGGCGCGCGCACCGAGTTGCGGGACGCGATCCACGACGTCCTGGAAGAGATGGAAGCGATCGAGGTCGTTCAGGACGACCATGTCGAACGGCGTCGTCGTCGTGCCTTCCTCCCTGTACCCGCGCACATGCAGGTTGTCGTGATTCTTGCGCCTGTAGGTGAGCCGATGAATTAGGAAAGGATAACCGTGGAAGGCGAAGATGATGGGCTTATCCTTCGTGAAGAGGACGTCGAAGTCCTTATCGGATAGGCCATGCGGATGTTCCTCGCGCGGCTGCAGCTTCATCAGATCGACCACGTTGATCACGCGCACCTTGATCTCGGGCAAATGACGCCGCAGAAGATCGACCGCCGCCAGCGTCTCCAACGTCGGCACATCCCCGCAGCACGCCATGACGACGTCGGGATCACTGCCGCGATCGTTGCTCGCCCACTCCCAGATGCCGATGCCGGCGCTGCAGTGCTTGATCGCCTGATCCATGCTCAGCCACTGCGGCGCGGGTTGCTTGCCAGCGACGATCACGTTGACGGCGTTGCGGCTGCGCAAGCAGCCATCCGTGATCACCAGGAGCGAGTTGGCGTCGGGCGGCAGGTAAACCCGGATCACTTCGGCTTTCTTGTTGACGACGTGATCGATGAAACCGGGGTCCTGGTGACTGAAACCGTTGTGATCCTGTCGCCATACGTGTGAGCTCAAGAGGTAATTGAGCGAGGCGATCGGACGGCGCCAGGGGATCTGATTGCAGACCTTCAGCCATTTCGCGTGCTGATTAAACATCGAATCGATGATGTGGATGAAGGCCTCGTAGCAGCTGAAGAAGCCGTGACGGCCGGTGAGCAAATAACCTTCGAGCCAGCCCTGGCACTGGTGTTCCGAGAGCACCTCCATGAGACGGCCGTCGGGAGAGAGATGGTCGTCGCCGGGCAGGATCTCGGCGGCGAAGCAGCGATCAGTGACCTCGAGAATGTCCTGCCAGCGGTTCGAGTTGTTCTCATCGGGACTGAAAATGCGGAAATTGCGTCGTTCGAGGTTGAGCTTCATCACATCGCGCAGATACTTGCCTTGTACGCGCGTGGACTCGACGGTCGCGGCGCCAGGCGAGGGGACCTCGATGGCGTACTGGCGAAAGTCGGGGAGCCGCAGATCCTTGAGAAGCACCCCGCCATTGGCGTGGGGATTCGCGCTCATCCTGCGTTCGCCTTTGGGAGCGAGCTGCGCGAGCTCCGGTTTGAGTCGCCCGCGTTCATCGAACAGCTCCTCGGGTCGATAGCTGCGCATCCAGCGCTGCAACAGCTCCATGTGTCCTGGCTTGTCCATGTCCGCCATGGGGACCTGATGACTGCGCCAATAGCCTTCCGTGCGCTTGCCGTCCACTTCCTTTGGGCCGGTCCAGCCTTTTGGCGAGCGCAGCACGATCATTGGCCAAACGGGTCGGTCCTGAAAGCCGTGTGAACGCGCGGCTTTCCAGATGCGATGGATCTCTTCGATCGCCTCATCGAGCGCGGCCGCCATGGCCTGGTGCATCCGCTCCGGCTCATCGCCTTCGACGAACAAGGGACTGTATCCGCACCCCTCGAAATACTTCCGGAGCTCATCGTGCGGGATGCGCGCAAGAAAGCACGGATTTGCGATCTTGTAGCCGTTGAGATGAAGAATCGGCAGAACGCAGCCGTCGCGCACGGGGTTGAGGAACTTGTTGCCGTGCCACCCCGCGGCCAACGGACCGGTTTCGGCTTCGCCGTCCCCGACGATGCATGCAACGATCAGATCGGGGTTGTCGAACGCGGCGCCGTACGCGTGCGACAGCGAGTAACCCAGTTCGCCGCCTTCGTGAATCGAACCAGGCGTCTCGGGCGCGACGTGACTCGGGATTCCGCCGGGAAAACTGAACTGCTTGAACAGCAGTTTCATTCCTTCTTCGTCCTGGCTCACGGCCGTGTAGAGCTCACTGTACGTGCCTTCGAGCCAGGCCTGCGCAACGAGCGCGGGTCCGCCGTGCCCGGGCCCAGTAATGTAGATCATGTTCTGCTCGAACTTTCTGATCACACGGTTCAAGTGCGTGTAGATGAAGTTCAGTCCGGGCGTCGTGCCCCAATGCCCGAGCAACCGAGGCTTCACGTGCTCGCGCCTGAGCGGCTCTTTGAGCATGGGGTTGTCCATCAGATAGATCTGACCGACCGAGAGGTAATTCGATGCGCGCCAGAGCGCATCGAGCTTGCGAAGTTCTTCGCTTGCCAGCGGCGCTTGCGAGGGGAGTGTATTTTTGACAGGTCTGCTCATGGCCGACTCCGCGCGAATGCGCGAGAACATAGAACGATTGTCGCACCGGCAGATCGGGTTTCGCTCAGCGCGCTTCCGTCTCTTCTCGGCGCGTGCACGCTACCGGGCGAGTTGCAGGACCGATATACGTGCGAACACCGCACGAGCGGCGGCCGGTGCGTTGCAGGGGCGCATATTTCGCGCGCGCCCTATGCGGATGACTCGCCGGCTCAAGCGTATTGAACGTATTGAACAGAATTCGTTTTACTAACAGAACTGATGGGCGAAGCGCGGGGCGAGCGGAGGGACTTCCGGTTGGCCCGTGCGTTTACGCCTCACAGGCGCTGGCGAGTCGTCCGTCCGGGCAGCTCTCCTCGCTCTGCAGCTCACTTGCGACTGAACGGAGGTGTCCATGAATTGGCCCACACCACCAGTCCAACGCACTCGGGATGCGGCGCCGGGCGGGCGCGTGCGACCTGCCTCGGGCGGCTCAGGTGCGCCGCAGGGGGCGGGTCGCTCGCCGAACATGCCGACGCGCAGGACCTGGATGACCTTTCTGATCATTCTCGCCCTCAACTATTTCCTCATGCGGCTGCTGTTCCCCGGTGCGGATGAGGCCGTCACGATTCCTTACACGGCCTTCAAGGAGCAGGTCGCCAAGCACAACGTTGCCTCGATCTACAGCAAGGGCGCCAGCATCGAAGGCAGATTCATCAAGCCCGTAACGTGGCCTCCCGAGAGCAAGGAGAATAGCGCAGAGGGCGACAAAGCCTTTCCTTCGCTCTTCAATCAGGCCGAGCCGCGCTCGGCGAAAACGTTCACGACGACGCTCCCGGCATTTGTGGACACGGGGCTTGAGGCGTTCATGATCGCGCACGACGTTGAGATCAGCGCCATTCCGATCCAGGGCGGCAGTCCATGGGCGACGCTGCTCTACGGCTTCGGGCCCGCGCTGCTCTTCATCGGCTTCTATGTGTGGCTCTATCGACGTGCGGCCCAGCAGGGCGGCGGCATGGGCGGTGCGCTCATGGGCATCGGCAAGAGCCGGGCGCGCCGCTACGACCAGCAGGCGCAGTCGAAGGTGACGTTCAACGATGTTGCGGGCATCGATGAGGCCGAAAACGAACTCGTAGAGATCGTCG
>DATAFY010000157.1:0-3029 GCA_036257205.1 Steroidobacter sp.
AAATCACCACGTTGTCCGTCGGCGTCGCGCTGAAATTCCACCCGACGATCGTGATCTTTTCGCCCTTGCCGACCGTTAAGGGAATTATATCTGCAATCGTCGGCGCCTCTAGCGCAAACGCATTGCTGGAGATCGCCAGCCCAAGCGTTGCTAGAGCCGCACATGCGGCCAAGCTGCTGCGCATGCAGCTAAGAACGTGTTGCCATCCTCGCATATCGATACCTTGTTATGTTCTGCGCGCCTGGATCGGCGCGGCGCGAGTGTATTCAAGGCGTTGAATATTCAGGGGCACGTTGCGACTAGTCGCACGCTTATGTCATGAGCGTCCTCTGCTGACGCTGCGTATGCGTCTGCGCCTTGTTCACCCGAAGTGTGTAGTTTGCGAACGTAGATTCGCGTTCAGGCGCCCTCGCGCTGAAACTCACCGCGGGAGGTCCTCGCGATAATTTGCAGACGTGTGTGGAGCAAGGATGGAGCGGCTTATGTGCCGCGACATCCGCGTTCGGCGTTCGATGCAGGACCGCCGCAGGAGTGCGCGGACTCTCGCTTCGCGAGAAATTCTGTTCGAGGCGTTGTCAGCATCCTGGCTGACGGCAGAGACCCCCATCCCTCGTTCTGAACACGGCCCCAGCGGGCCTGATTGAGCGCGGCGAAAAGCGACTCCTGCCTCGAGGAGGTCGAAGCGTTGCTGGCGTCGAAGGCGCTCGTCGTCCGTGGTTGCGCGGCATTCCGCGCGCATGCCGAAGAATCGGATCGTGCGCCGAAACGGACGTGCCGAGTTCGGGCAATCGGGGCCGATGATCTTGCGCCACAGCTGTAAGTGTTTGAGCTGATGCGCCTGACGATGCAGAGCGACTAAGTTGCAGAGAAAAGCCATCTTGGCCGCTCACGCGGACTCCGCACAACGCTCTGGTCTGGCGTACTCGCAACAAACCTGCTCATGAACATAAGCTTCGCAATCGTAAACCGTCGTGCATTCATAAAGCTGGCAGGAGCCGCAACAACTGCAGTGATGGCGGGCGGTCTGCCCACCCGCGCTGCCAGCCCGTCGAGCACGAACATCGGCATCATCGGCTCGGGCAATGTCGGAAGCGCGCTCGGTCGCAGTTGGGTCAACAGCGGACACGAGGTCATGTTCTCCTCGCGCAACATGGATCACGACAAAGCGCTGGCGGCCGAACTCGGCGAGCGGGCGCGCGCAGGTACGCCGAGGGAAGCTGCCGTTTTCGGTGAGGTTGTGCTGATCGCAGTTCCCTATGGCGCGCTACCGGGTCTCGGCAAGAGCCTCAAGGATGTGCTGGAGGGCAAAATAGTCATCGACGCATGCAATCCCTTCCCGTCGCGCGATGGTGAGATCGCCAACTGGGCTCGCGAGAAGGGTGCTGGACTCGCTTCTGCGGAGCTGCTGTCGGGCGCTCGCATCGTCCGCGCGTTCAATGCGATCGGCGCTGCGCGCATGGGGGCTGCGCGCGAATCGCCGGGGAAAACAGGAATGCCGATCGCCGGCGATGACGCAGAAGCAATCGCCGTCGCTTCTCGCCTGATTCGCGACATAGGCTACGAACCCGTGCTCATCGGCGGCCTGGGAATGGGCAAATACTTGCTGCCTGGCACACTGCTCGCCGGTGAGCATACGCCTGATGAGATTCGGGAGATTGCGGGGAAGCTCAAGCCTCTATGAAGCGCGGCTGCCGTTCTGAAGTGTTGTGGGTCGTCACCCAAATGATGTCGTCGACCTATGTGAAGAGCTCGCTCACTTGTCGAGGCTTGGATGCCTCAATGATCGAGACGCACTGCTAAACGCTTTGCTTGTTGCGGTCGGCAACGCTGTTGGACCCTTCACGTTCCTCCGGCGGTTGAATCCCTCGAAAAGCCCGCCAGAGAAGCACGTCATAGAGAATCTTCATTCCAGCGCCGACGAAAAGCGGAATCGCCAGCAGTGAACCGCTCATTAGCACGCCGGCAAATGCCGGCGCGATCGCCCAGCCCCCTAGACGAACGAGGTGAGTCACACCGGACGCCAGCGTGCGCTCGCTCCGATCGACGACGGCCATGACATACGACTGACGGGTAGGCACATCCATCTCCACCAGGCTTTCGCGCAGCAGGAACAGGATCGCCGCCACCGTGAAGTTCGGTGCAAACGCGACCGTCACCAGGAGGAGACTGGATGGAATGTGCGTGAACACCATCGTATTGACCAAGCCGATACGTTTGGCGAGCCATGCCGCGAGCATGTGCGAACCCGCATTTGCGACGCGCGCAAAGAAGAACAGGGCCGCGATGGACTCGACACGGACTCCAAAGCGCTCGTAGAAGAAAAACGACAGCAATGCCGCGGTTAGAAAGCCGCCAGCGATGCTGTCGATGGCGAAGAGCAACGAGATCTTCCACAGGATTCGTCTGCTGCTCGGCGCTACGCGCACCGTCTTTCCAAGCCCCGATTGCTCGATCCGTGGCGACAAGCGCAGGTATGCGATGCAAGGCAAGAGACACAACACGGCATACGCGACAATAGAGAATCTGAACGCCAATGCTTCGGCCGCCGCATTTGAGCGCTCGAACAATGCGGGTAGCCCCGCCATCAGCGCACCCACAGCGTGTCCAACGTCTTGCAGAACGTTATATTGCGCGAACGCCATTGTTCGCTCGGCGCTCGAAGTCGTAGCAGGAAGGACAGCTTGCTCGAGCACGAGCGCTGCGCCTCGATCGCGGCCCATGCCATTGATCATCCCAATGAAGGCTGCTGCTGCGAGCACGAGCTGATGAGAACTCGCTGCGAAGCCGATCCCACCGATGAAGCTCAGCGAAGACAAGGCCAACAGCGATCGACGATGTCCAATGCGATCGGCAAGGAACGTCGTCACGAGCGTTGATAAGAGGGCGCCGGCGAGCCCAGAACTCACCGTGACGCCGATCGTTTCCGTGCTCAGATTGAGCTGCGCCAAGTAGACGCCGAGCAGCACACCAACCATCCCGGTAGCAACTGAACGGACGAACGCGGCAGCGTAAAGCGAATGTCGATCCGT
>DATAFY010000158.1:0-7414 GCA_036257205.1 Steroidobacter sp.
CGAATGGTGAATAGTGAATAGTCGCGCCGTAAACGACTACTCACGAACCGCCAGTCGCTCGATCCTTGTACGCCGAACACACCTTTTTCACTCGCGATGGTCTGACGCTCTTCTACCGCGACTATCCCGGAGATTTGCGTAAGGCGCCGGTGTTGTGTCTGCATGGCCTGACGCGCAACAGCCAGGACTTTGCAAAAATTGCGCAGCGCATCTCGCCCGACAGACGAGTGATTGCACCCGATCAGCGCGGTCGGGGCCGGTCTCAGTCCGATCCCAACTGGCTCAACTATCATCCGGGCGTGTACGTGGCCGACATGTGGAGCTTGCTGCGCAAGCTGGATCTCGAGCGCGTAATCGTCATCGGCACCTCGCTCGGCGGTCTAATGGCGATACTCATGGCGGCGATGCGCCCGCAGGCCTTCGCGGGCGTGGTCTTGAATGACGTCGGGCCTGAGCTCGATCCGGTCGGCGTCGCGCGCATCCAGTCTTACGTCGGGCGACTGCCGCCCGTGAAGAACTGGGACGAAGCAGTCGCACAGATGAAGACCATGTTTGCCCATGCGTTGCCGGACTACACCGATGCGCAATGGCTTCAGTTCGCTCGGGCGTCTTTTGTTGCGGACGAACACGGCGCGCCGCGCCTGGCGTCAGATCCGAGAATCGGCGACGCAGTGCGCGCGATCCCGGCCCCGCCGGGCGCAGCGCAGGCCATGTGGCTTGCCTTCGGTGCTTTGAGCGGCGTCCCAACGCTCGCGCTGCGCGGCTCGCATTCGGATCTTTTGTCCGCGCAAACGTTAGAGCGCATGCGGCGCGAGCACCCCAGGCTCGTTGCCGTGACCGTGCCGAACCGTGGGCATCCGCCCCAGCTCGATGAGCCCGAAAGCGTCGCAGCACTCGACGCTTTCCTTGCGACGATCACCGACTGATTGCGATCGTATACAACGCTCATCGCCGCCCCTTCGAGAACAAGTGAAACTTTCCTCGGCCCGCGGCGGTCACTGTGTGACGTTGCATGACGCGTGGGACCGACACTACGCTCTCTCTTTCTGTCAGTCGGCGCTGCACTAATTTCATGACTATCAAAACTGGTTTATCCGGCCTTGCCGCCGCCGTTCTGCTCGCAGCGTGCGCGAGTGAGCCGCCGCCTGCATCCGAGCCGACGCCGCCCGCTGGCATTCTTCAATCCGGCGTGTTGCTGCAGAACCTGGACCGCTCGGTGCGTCCGCAGGACGACTTCTATCGCTTCGTCAACGGGCAGTGGCTCGCGGCAGCGGCGATTCCGGCGGATCGCTCCAACTACGGAACATTCACGATGCTGGAAGAAGGCGCCCAGCGGGACCTGCGCGGCATCCTGGAAGAGGCCGCAGCTGCTCATGCCCCGCACGGGGCGGACATGCAGAAAATCGGGGACTTCTACGCCAGTTTCATGGACGCGGCGACTATCGAGACGCGCGCGCTGGCGCCGCTCGCCGAGGAGCTGCGGCGGATCGACGCGCTCGCTTCGACGGCGCAGTTGGCTGAGCACGTCGGTCGCAGCCAGCGGATCCTCGTCTCGCATCCGTTCGCCTTCTTCGTCGCCATCGACGAGAAGAATTCGACGGAATATGTGAGCACGATTTACCAGAGCGGACTCGGCATGCCGGATCGGGACTACTACTTTGCGGAGGATGCGCGTCTGAAGGGCGTGCGCGAGCGGTACCGCACCTACATCCGCGATCTGCTCGCGGCCGCAAACACGCCTCACGCCGATGCCGCCGCCGACAGGATATTTGCGCTCGAAACCCAACTCGCAAGCGCTCACTGGACGCGCGTTCAGAATCGCGATGCCGAAAAGACCTACAACCCCTACGACCTCGCCGGCCTTCGCAAGCTCATGCCGGCGTTCGATTGGGACGCATTCCTGCAAGGCGCGCAGGTTCCGCTTGCGAAAATCCAGACCGTCAGCGTTGCGCAGCCGAGCTATTTCCAGGCGCTGGATAAGATTCTTGCGCGAACCCCGCTCGCCGACTGGCGCCTCTACTTCCGTTTCAAGCTGCTGAACGCGTATGCACCTGACCTGCCCGAGAAGTTCGCTAGGCTCCACTTCGAGTTCAACGAGCGTACGGTCTCGGGCATCGAGGAGATGAAGCCGCGCTGGAAGCGCGGCGTCGAGACGGTCGATGGGGCGATCGGCGACCTGGTCGGCAAGGTCTATGTAGAACGGCATTTCAGTCAGGACGCCAAGCGACGCATTGATGCGCTCGTCGAGAATCTGCAGACAGCGTATGCGGCGGGCATCGACGACCTGGAATGGATGACGCCCGCGACCAAACAGAAGGCGCACGCAAAGCTTGCGTTGTTCAGCACCGAGATCGGCTACCCTGAGAAATGGCGAGATTGGTCGCAGCTGGAAGTCCAGCGCGACGATCTCATTGGCAACGAGATGCGGGCCGGGGCGGTCGTGTTCGACCGCGGCGTGCGTAAGCTCGGCGGTCCGATCGACAAGACCGAGTGGCTCATGACGCCACAGACCGTGAACGCGTACTACTATCCGCCGGCCAACGAGATCGTCTTTCCGGCCGCGATTCTGCAGCCGCCGTTCTTCAATGTCGCCGCGGATGACGCCGTGAACTACGGCGCCATCGGCGCGGTCATCGGGCACGAAATCAGCCACGGGTTTGATGATCAGGGCCGGCGCTACGACGGCGCCGGCAACCTGAATGACTGGTGGGCGCCGCAGGACAACGAAGAATTCAACCGCCGCGCGAAGCTGCTCGGCGCGTACTACAGCGCGTTGAGCCCGCTTCCCGGTTCGAAGGTGAACGGCGATCTCACGATGGGCGAGAACATCGCCGATCTGGCTGGACTCGCAATGGCCTACCGCGCTTATCAGCTATCCCTCAAGGGCCGCGAAGCGCCGGTGATCGACGGCTTCACGGGCGAGCAGCGCTTCTTCATCGGCTGGGCGCAGGCATGGGCGCGCAAGTACCGGGAAGATGAATTGCGCAAACGCCTGTTGACGGATCCGCACAGCCCAAGCGAATACCGTACCAATGCCGTGGTTGCGAATCTTGGAGAGTTTCACCGCGCGTTCGGCGTCGAGCCGGGCGACAAGATGTATCGTCCCCCGACGGATCGGATCCGCATTTGGTAGCCGCAGATCGCGGTCTGCTGCGACGCTGCAGCGCGGGCAAGGTCGCGCAGGAGGTTGTTAGCCGCGATTGCTTACAATCAGCTGCTGTCAGCGGAACCCTGACCCACTTCGGGCGGTTTCGTTGATCGGCGTAAACGGCGCCGGCGAGTCGCTCCACGAAGACTCAAGAATCACAATTCAAGAAGGTCATCGCATATGCGCGCATTACGGATCGGCGTCGTCATTCTGGCCTGCTTGCTGTTCAGCGGCTGCGGCTACAACAAGCTTCAGCAGCAGGACGAACAGGTGGCGGCCGCTTGGTCTGAGGTGCTGAATCAGTATCAGCGCCGCGCCGATCTCGTGCCGAACCTGGTGAATGCGGTCAAAGGCGCAGTCGCCTCGGAGAAGGCCATTCTCGACAGTGTGGTCGAGGCCCGCGCCAAAGCGACCTCGATCCAGGCAACGCCCGAGCTCATCAACAATCCACAGGCCTTTCAACAGTGGCAAGCCGCGCAAGGCGAACTAACCTCGGCATTGAGCCGTCTGCTGGCCGTCGTAGAGCGTTATCCGGACCTGAAGTCGATTTCGGGTTTCAATGACCTCATGGCGCAGCTTGAAGGAACCGAGAACCGCATCGCGGTTGCGCGCAGACGCTACATCGAAGCCGTGCAGGCGTATAACGTTACGGTTCGACAGTTCCCAACCAATCTCACGGCGAAGATGTTCGGCCATACCGCCAGGCCGAACTTCACGGTCGAAGACGAGACGCGAATCACCCGGCCTCCCACGGTGGACTTCGGCGCCTCGCCGCCCGCGAACTCTCCGCCCGCCGATTCTCCGGACTGATCTGACCGAGGCGGCAATCGCGTAGACGCGTTTAAGGCGGCCGGCAGATCAAATACACGAGCTGCGGCTGAACCAGGCGTTCAGGCTCTCGTCCATCTCGCTTCTGTGATCTCTGCGTGAAATATCTGGTCGTTGCATTCTTGACGATCGCAGCGGCGGCCTCGGCGCAGGTAGACGTCCCGCCGCTGCGATCGCCCGTGACGGATCTCACTGGGACGTTGACCTCGGAGCAGATCTCTGCGCTCGATCAGCGGCTGCGCGCTTTCGAGATCGAACAAGGCAGCCAGATCGCGGTGCTGCTCGTGCCCACTACACAGCCCGAAACCATAGAGGAGTACTCGATCCGGGTCGCCGAGGCGTGGAAGCTCGGACGCAAGGGCGTGGACGACGGCCTGCTGGTGCTGGCGGCCATGGAAGATCGCACAGTGCGCATCGAGGTTGGCTACGGCCTGGAAGGCGCGCTGCCCGACGCGCTCGCCAATCGCATCACCGACCAGGTGATCGCGCCTCGCTTTCGCAAGGGCGATTTTTACGGCGGCCTTGCGGCGGCGATCGATCGCATCATCGCCATTATCGAAGGCGAGCCGCTGCCCGAGCCCTTGCGACGCCCGGCGGAGCCGCAAGGCTTCGGCTCGGCGCTGCCGATTTTTCTGATCCTGGTGTTCGTTGTGAGCGGGCTGTTGCGGCGGATGTTCGGCGCCCTCGGCGGCGCCTTTTTCACCAGCGCCGCGGCCGGCGTGCTGGTTTGGTTGGCGACGAGCCTGCTGGGGGCGGCGATCGGCGCCGCCGTTCTTGCGTTTCTGTTCACCATTTTCAGCGGCGGCGGAGGCGGCCGCGGTTGGACGAGTTCGCGACGCGGTCACCATTGGGGCGGCGGACTGGGCGGGGGCTGGGGAGGGGGCGGAGGCTTCGGGGGCGGCGGCGGCGGCAGTTTCGGCGGAGGCGGAGCATCCGGGCGATGGTGACGGGCGATGTCGCGAGGCACGGCTGGAGCGTGAGGAAACCGACGTGAGCGCAGTGCGCGTATTGCGCCATTTGTTCGCTACCGGGTGGGCTCTGCGGCGCATCTTCAACGATGACGCGCTCAAGGCCATTGAGGCTGCGATCGCCGATACCGAACGCACGCACGGCGGGGAGATCCGCTTCGCGGTCGAGGCGAACCTCAGCCCGGCTGAGCTGCTGCGCGGCTTGACCCCGCGCGAACGAGCCCTTCAAGCCTTCGCCCAGATGAACGTCTGGGACACGCAGGCCAACAACGGTGTGCTCATTTACGTGCTCTGGGCGGACCACGAGGTGGAGATCATCGCGGATCGCGGCTTCAACGGACGCGTCAGCCCGGACGAATGGGCTCAGGTGTGCCGCAGCATGGAGGCGCTTTTCGCGCGCGGCGCGGCGTCTGAAGCGTCGGTCGAAGGCATTCGCGCCGTCGGCGCCCTCGTGGCGCGCCATTTTCCGTCGGTGGATGGCGACGAGTTGTCGAACCGGCCCGCGGTCCTTTGAATTCGCGGTTCGGGAGCGCCGGGGGAGCGCGCCGGTCCGCCCGAACGTTTTTCCGGTGTCCCAATATCGCCTTCGTCGACGATCTGCTACAAACCGCCCATGCCGAACTTGACCCGCTCGCTCGCCCTACTTGCGCTCGGCTTTACCGCGGCCGGTTGTCAGATGCTGCGTCCGAAGGCCCCCGAACCCGAAGCCTCCCCGCCCGCGCCGAGCATCCAGGCGCCGGTTGCGACGCATCAATTCCAGTTTGATCCGGAACACGACGAAGTCGTCGGCGAGCTGCAGGTCACGCGCGTGGAAGGTGAGGACACGCTCTCGGACATCGCGCGTCGCTTCAATCTCGGTTACGAGGAAATCGTGCGTGCGAATCCCGGCGTGGACCCGTGGCTCCCGGGCGCCGGCCGGGAAATCGTGCTGCCGACCCAATTCGTGCTGCCTGCGGCGCCTCGCGAAGGACTCGTGATCAATCTGGCCCAACTGCGCGTGTTCTATTTTCCCAAGATCAAGGAGGGCGAACCGCACACGGTGATTACGCATCCGATCGGCATCGGTAGGGTCGGCTGGTCAACGCCCGAGGGGGCCACCAAGATCACGAGCAAGGTCAAGAATCCGACCTGGTATCCGCCGGCGTCTGTGCGGCAGGAGCACCGCGAAGCCGGCGATCCGTTGCCGGCGAAGGTGCCGCCCGGTCCAGATAATCCGCTGGGCGCGCATATGATGCGGTTGGGTTGGCCGACCTACCTGCTTCACGGCACGAACAAGCCGTACGGCGTCGGGCTGCGCTCGAGTCATGGCTGCATCCGTTTCTACCCGGAAGACATCGCCGAGCTGTTCGACAGAATTCCCGTGGGTACGCAGGTCACCGTCGTGAATCAGCCGTTCGTGTTCGGCTGGCGCGAAGATGTTCTCTACGTCCAGGCGTTCCCGGTGCTGGAAGACGACAAACGAGAGCATCCGAAGGCGGCGCATGAGTTGTTGAACGCCGCGAGCTTCGATGACATGCGACGCGAGGCGACAGGACGCGAAGGGGAGGCGAGCTTGGAATCCATCGACGCACTGCTCGCCCAGCCTCGGGGCATCGCAGTGCCCGTCTCGAAAGCGCAGGTGACGCTCAATTCATTTGTAGCAGCGGCGCGTCGCGTGGAGAACCGCGTCCCCGACGGCGCGAACTGGAACGGTAAAGACGAGCTGTTGGTCACGGCGGAGGAATTTGAAGCAGTTCGCAGCGGCGCGGTCACGCCGAAGAAAGAAGCGGCGCCCCAGAAGAAAAACAGATCCGCTCCCGCGAACGCGTCCGGCGGCGGCGCGCCGGCGGGTTCTCGTTGAGAGGCATTGCGACTGCGTCAGGCGTCGTCGCACGCTTCGCGCCCGCATCGCTCAGTTCGCGGACGGGTCGGAACCGCGGCCGTCGCAGAGCCGTATGAAAACTACTCCACGCGCCCGTTTCGCCGTCCGGCGAGAAGTGAGGGTTTATGCGGTGGCAGGGGCGGCGAGCCAGCTCAAACATCGAAGACCGACGCGGGATGCGCTTCGGCAAAGCCGGCGGGGTCGGCCTGGGCGCGCTCATTGTTGCGCTCATCGCGCTGTATTTCGGGCAAGACCCCACGCTTGTTCTTCAGAATCTTCCGCAGCAGTCGCTTCCGGTCGAGCAAACCCCCTACGAGGAGTCGGCGGCGGAGGCGCAATTGCGCGAATTCGTCTCCGTGGTGCTTGCCGATACGGAAGAGGCGTGGGATCAGATCTTCGCGGCGGCGGGGCGCGCATACGAACAACCGACGCTCGTGCTGTTCTCAGGCGCGGTGCAATCGGCGTGCGGTTTCGCCGAGGCGGCCATGGGTCCGTTCTATTGTCCGGCTGATCGCAAGGCGTACATCGACCTGAATTTCTATCAAGAGCTGCAGAATCGATTCGGCGCGAGTGGTGATTTTGGGCAGGCGTACGTCATCGCGCACGAGA
>DATAFY010000162.1:0-1697 GCA_036257205.1 Steroidobacter sp.
GACGATCGCATCACGATCGATCCTACCCCAGTGCGTTTTCGACCTGGACTCGTTCGCGGGTATTCAGGGCCGGCACACGCGTCGCCACGATGCCCCCGGCCGAAAGCACTGCTGGCAGCACGCCAACCCTGCCACGGACGCCAAATTCGCCGCCTAGCATCGTCAGCACGGCAAATGTGCGGCGAGACGCCGTCAGGATTGCCTCGGTCACTCGGGCTGCCGCCAGCCCGAGTGCATGCGGCCCCGGTGGCCACAGGTGTGCCACGCGATTTTCGATGCGCGAAAGTTGAACCTGCGTCAACACTCGCTCCATCGCCTGACCACCCATGCTGGCCTCGCTCCACGGAACGACGAAGCCGCGGGGAGGGGCGCCAAGCACGGTCAGTTCAATCTCGGTCGGTGAGCATTGCGCTTCGATTGCCACCATGGACTTCACTGCGCCCGTCAACGCGCCAGGCGCGGACCCGAGTAAACGCTCGCGCGGGAGATGCAGTTCGCGAGCTGCGGAAAGAAGCATCCCTTCCTGAGAGGATCCCGCGAACACGATCGGGGACTCCTCGAGGTAGGGAATCAGCCGCTTCAACAACGCGAGCCCCTCTTCGCCATGCCACTCCTGCGAAGTTCGCCCGCTTCGATCGGCGATGACACAGACGCTCGCGCCAACGACGCGAGTGATGTCGGCACTTCCATCGAGCAGCGCGTGAGCGCACTCGATCGGGCCGGCCTGCTGGATGTCCAGTGCCTTACCCGCCGCCACGTTCGCGGCATCGTCGATGAGCACGATGCGCCGCACACGTTCGCCGCGCGCGAGGGCGTGAGCGATGGCGCCACCAAGTTCGCCAGCTCCGATGATGCAGACGGTCGACACGAGTCAGTGGGGTATTCTAGTTGACGGATTAGCGTGAACACACGCGCTTCGACTGGTTTCTCATGAGTTCACTCGCAGGAAAAGTTGCTTTTGTGACGGGCGGCTCGCGTGGGATTGGTCTCGCGACCGCGAAGGCCTTCGTCGCCAGCGGTGCTGCGGTGGCGATCACAGGCACCGAGCAGGGCCGCCTGGATTCCGCGGCGGCGGCGCTGGGCAGCAACACGCTTGGCCTCCGTGCCGATGTGCGTCAGTATGCCGAGGTCGAGTCGGCCCTGGCGCGTGTCGTCTCCACATTCGGCGGCGTCGACATCATCATCAACAACGCTGGCGTCGGCGTGTTTCGATCGGTGTCCGACATGGCCGTCGACGAGTGGCACCGGATCATCGATACGAACCTGAGTGGGGTGTTCTACTGCTGTCACGCAGCGCTCCCGCATCTCAAGGCGCGTGGGGGCGGGTGGATCATCAACATCAGCAGCCTCGCCAGCAAGAACGCGTTCGTGAATGGTGCCGCTTACTGCGCCTCGAAATCGGCTCTCAATGCATTCAGCGAAGCGTTGATGCAGGAGGTACGCTACGACGGCATTCGCGTCGCCTACGTGCTGCCGGGATCCGTGAACACCGGTTTCGGAGGGCTGTCGAACACCAAGTCCGAATGGGCGCTGATGCCGGACGATGTCGCTGAGGTGATCGTCGATCTGATTGCCCATCCTGCGCGAAGCCTGCCGAGCCGGGTGGAGATCCGACCGGCGCAACCGCCCAGGAAGTCGTGAACCTGAATCTTCGATTATTGATTCTTGATTGTTGAATCGTTGTTGATTGGTGATTG
>DATAFY010000210.1:0-10214 GCA_036257205.1 Steroidobacter sp.
CATATCGATTCCTGTAAGTCATGATATGCCCCGAACACAGAATTTCGGACAGGCCCCACCGACCTCCAGGACCATGAACTTCAGAAAGCTTGCAATCGTTGCTTTCTGCTTCTCCGTAAAGAGCACCCACTCCTCTTCTACGGTCTGAGGATCCTTGCACAGAGCATATATGACCGAAACCACGGAGGCCGAATTCGAGACCGCAAAGTTCCGTACCGCGAATCTCATGTAGGCATCGTTCCTTTTCGCGAGCCCTATCACTCACACATCCATCAATTGCTTCCGCCTCTAAATCCCGATACCGTTTTCCAGCGCGACGCGCTTAAAAGACGATTCGGTCTCCTTCACCAACTCAGCAGCAGTCATCGCAACATAGGTAATAGAACGACGCCGGCGTCTGGACATTCTTGTTAATGCAGACAGCCTTGCCGACGCCTAGATCATTGGTAGATCAAAGTTCGCTTCTGCGACTGTTGTGCGCTCTGTAGAGCACGTCTTCGAAACTCGCGCTTGAGAGCCGCTGTAGCTCCTGACCACGCTCGACGACTACATAGTGATAGAGGCCATTCACGACCTCGACATGCGGGTATCCGGCGTCACACGATGTTCCGTACGTCGGTAGATCCTGCGCAGAGGCCCAGATTCGCCTTGCGAGTGCTGTAACGTCCGCTTCGATAGCGCTCGCAGGCAAGGCGTTCGGCGTGATCAGGTGGCCGCTCGCTCTCGCGCGGACTCGGTCTCCACGTCCAAAAAAACATGGCACCTCGTGGCGAGGTACAGACCTTTCGCGGCAAGAACTGACTGCCTTTCAGCGCATGCGCCAGCGTATGCTCAGGCGTTCCCCATGGACATCCGCGACCTTTTCCACCCGGCCGTCGCCGCCTGGTTCTCGAAGACCTTTTCTGCGCCGACGCGGGCGCAGAGCGACGCTTGGCCGGCGATTCAATCAACGCGCGACGTACTCATCGCTGCGCCTACGGGTTCCGGCAAGACGCTTGCAGCGTTCCTCGCGGCGATCGATGAACTCGTGCGCGAGGGCGAGCGGCATCCTTTGCCTGATGAGACGCGGATCGTTTATGTCTCTCCGTTGAAGGCGCTGTCGAATGACGTCAATCGCAATCTCGAAGCGCCTCTTGCGGGAATCCGCGAAGAGCTTCGCAATCACGGCATGCCGGGCATCGAGATTCGCACCTGGGTGCGCACTGGAGACACGCCGCAGTACGAACGCACGCAGATGAGGCGCAAGGCGCCGCACATCGTCGTCACCACGCCCGAGTCCCTGTACATCCTGCTCGGATCGCAGTCGGGCCGAGCGATGCTCTCGACTACGCGCACTGTGATCGTGGATGAGATACACGCAGTCGCAGGAAGCAAACGAGGCGCGCATCTGGCGATTTCGCTCGAGCGGCTCGAAGCCCTGACGAGCCGCCGCCTGACGCGCGTGGGGTTGTCGGCCACACAGAAGCCGCTCGAAGAGGCGGCGCGTCTGCTCGTAGGCTGCAAACGCATCGGCGTGGACGGCGCACTTGATTGCACGATCGTCGACAGCGGACACGTACTCCGCCGCGACCTTGGCGTTGAACTGCCGGATGCGCCGCTCGAGGCGGTAATGTCGAATGAAGTGTGGACGCAAGTCTACGATCGCCTCGCTCAGCTCATCCGTGAACATCGCACCACGCTCGTATTCGTGAACACGCGCCGACTCGCCGAACGCGTCTGCAGACGCCTGAGCGAGAGGCTAGAACGCAAACCAGCGCAGAACGGTCAGACGATGGCAGACGCTGAGAGCTCTGCAGGCTTCTGCGCCGACGATGCGTCTGGCTTCGAAGAAGCCGCCTGCACCCCTGGCGAAATGATGGGAAGCCCTTCTTACAAATCACCAAGCGCGGATCACGAGCGGCGCTCGGCGGTGGCCGCCCACCATGGGAGCCTCGCAAAGGAGCTGCGTTTCGACGCAGAGCAGCGCCTGAAACGGGGCGAACTGAAGGCGCTTGTCGCCACCGCATCGCTCGAACTTGGCATCGACGTTGGCGAGGTCGATCTGGTGTGCCAGATCAGCTCGCCGCGCTCGATCAACGCGTTTCTGCAGCGCGTCGGTCGTTCGGGCCATGCCGTCGGCGGCAAGCCGAAAGGTCGCTTGTTTCCTTTGTCGCGAGACGATCTAGTTGAATGCGCCGCGCTGCTCGACAGCGTTCGGCGCGGCGAGCTCGATCGGCTGAAGATTCCGACCGCGTCGGTTGACGTCGTTGCACAACAGATCGTCGCGGAAGTTGCGGCGCGCGAGTGGCCCGAAAACGAACTTTATGAACTGTTGCGCGGCGCTTATCCATGCCGCGATCTGAAGCGTGAATCGTTCGACGATATTGTCCGCATGCTCGCGGAAGGATTCGCGACGCGTCGAGGACGACGAGGCGCTCTGCTCTATCACGACGGTGTAAACCAGACGCTGCGGGGTCGCAAAGGCGCTCGCCTTACGGCGATCACCTCCGGCGGCGCCATTCCCGACGCCGCTGACTACCAGGTGGTGCTCGAGCCTGAGGGCGTCATCGTCGGCACGGTGAATGAAGATTTCGCAGTGGAGAGTCTCGCCGGCGACGTCTTCCAACTGGGCAATCACTCCTACCGCATCATCCGAGTCGAGCGCAGCGCCGTGCGCGTGGAAGACGCCCGCGGCGAAGCCCCCTCGATCCCATTCTGGCTGGGCGAGGCGCCGGGTCGCACGGATGAGTTGTCCTTCGCTGTGTCCCGCCTGCGTGCGGAACTCGCCACGCGACTCGGGGCGCTGCAAGCCGGCAGGGCTTCGGGGATGCAAGAGGAGGGCGTCGGGTCGGGGTGCGCTGCACCTGCGGCCCGCAACCCAGACGCGGCGGACTTCCCATGGCTCACTCAGGAACTGGGCCTTTCGCACGCCGCAGCCTCACAGCTCATCGCATATCTCGCAAGCGCCCGCGCGGCCCTCGGGGGCCTTCCGACGCAACAGACCGTTGTGTTCGAACGCTTCTTCGATGAAGCGGGCGGGATGCAGCTCCTCGTTCATTCGCCTTTCGGCAGGCGCATCAATCGCGCCTGGGGCCTCGCACTGCGCAAGCGCTTCTGTCGTACATTCAATTTCGAGCTCCAGGCGGCCGCTACGGAAGACAGCATCGTCTTGTCGCTCACCACGGCGCACAGTTTCGAGCTCATCGACGTTGCAAAGTATCTGCACCCGAACGCCGCGCGCGAAATCCTGATCCAGGCGCTGCTCGCAGCGCCCATGTTCACGACGCGTTGGCGATGGAACGCGTCCATAGCGCTTGCGTTGCCGCGCTTCCGCGGCGGCAGGAAAGTGCCGCCTGCGCTGGCGCGCATGAACGCAGAAGATCTGCTCGCCGCGGTTTTTCCGGATCAGGTTGCATGCGGCGAAAACGTGGTCGGCGATATCGTCGTCCCGGATCATCCGCTCGTTCGCCAGACCGTGCGCGATTGCCTTGAAGAGGCGATGGACTTCGATGGGTTCGCGCGCGTCCTCACAGGCGTGCTGAGCGGCGCGATCAGCGTCGTCGCTCGCGATCTCACGGAACCCTCTCCGCTCGCGCTGGAAGCGCTCTCAGCGCGTCCGTACGCATATCTGGACGATGCGCCGCTCGAGGAGCGGCGCACACAGGCCGTCATCGCTCGTCGTTTCATCGATCCGACCTCCGCCGCGGATATCGGCAAGCTCGATCCTGATGCGATCGCGCGCGTCCGCGAAGAAGCGTGGCCTGAGGCCTCGAGCGCCGATGAATTGCATGATGCGCTGTATTGGCTCACGTTCCTGATGGAGGAGGAGGTCGAACGTGCACCCACATGGCCAGCCTTGGTTGAGGAGTTGCTGAAGCAGCGGCGTGTGACGCGATTGCGTCCACACGCCATGGCCGACGCAAGGGTCGACTATCAGTGCGTCGGGAATGCTCAGGACGCGCACAGCGCGCTTTTAGAAGCAGCTCCCGCTCGCGAGCGTCCAGCCATCCTCATCCCCGCGGAGCGCCTACCGCTGTTCTGCGCGGCGTTCGACGACGCTTCAGCCGATCCCCTGCTTACAGTCCCGCCGGCCCATGACCGACGCTGGTCGCGCGAAGACGCACTGCGCGAAATCGTGCGCGGCCGACTCGAAGGACTCGGGCCCACGAGCGCCTCAGCTATCGCGCGCTCGTTCGGCGCTCGCGTGGAGGACATCGACACCGCCTTGCTGGCGCTGGAAGCCGAAGGCTCGGCCATGCGCGGACAGTTCACCAATGAACCGGACGGCGGGCACGCGCCGCAATGGTGCTCGCGGCGTCTGCTTGCGCGCATTCACCGCTGCACCGTGAAACGCCTGCGAGCGGAAATCGAGCCTGTGCGTGCGCGTGATTTTCTTCGGTTCCTGTTCGACTGGCAGCGCGTGACGCCTGTTGCGCGAATGCAGGGCCCGGATTCCATCGCGGCGATACTCGCACAGCTCGAAGGTTTCGATGCGCCGGCGAGCGCATGGGAAACCGAAGTACTGCCCATGCGCATCGCCGAGTACGAGCCTGCGTGGCTCGATGAACAGTGCCTCGCCGGGCGCATCGTGTGGACGCGCCTCGCGCCGCGCACCGCAGACTCGGAGCGCGGCGCGGCGCCGGTGCGCTCGACGCCAATCGCGTTGCTCGCCCGCAAGCACGCTCACTTCTGGTCGCTTTCCACTGAACCGTCCAGAACCCAGCTGACCTCGAAAGCGCAGCAGGTTGCAGAGCTTCTGCGCACGCACGGCGCCTCGTTCTTCGACGAGATCGTCGAGAATGCCGGTCTGTTGGCCAATCAGGTGGAGGAGGCGCTCGCAGAGCTGGTCGCTCTGGGAATGGTGAACTCCGACAGCTTCGGCGGCTTGCGCGCACTGCTGTTGCCTTCGAACCGCAAGCGCCCAACCGCGAGAGACTCGCGGCGCAGACGCCGTATCGCCATATTCGGCATGCAGGATGCGGGAAGATGGACGCTGGTCAGACGAGGCGGATCGTCGATGCGAAGCGCCGGATGGGCTGAGAATTCGAGCGCCGGCTCCAGCTTGCAGTCTTCCGCTTTGAACCGCGCTTCCGAAGCGGAAGCGCTGGAACACATCTGCCGCACGCTCCTGCGCCGCTGGGGCGTGGTGTTCTGGAAACTGCTGCAACGTGAAGCCGACTGGCTGCCGGCGTGGCGCGACCTGCTCATGTGCCTGCGACGGCTCGAAGCACGGGGCGAGATTCGCGGCGGACGCTTCGTTGCTGGATTCTCAGGCGAACAATTCGCATTGCCGGAAGCCATCGGTTCGCTGCGCGAAGCGCGCCGCAAACCCCATAGCGGCGAGCTGCTATCGCTCTCCGGCGCGGATCCGCTGAATCTCATCGGCGTGCTGACGCCAGGCGTGAGACTGCCCTCCCTCACGAGCAATCGTGTCCTCTATCGCGACGGTCTTCCTATCGCACTACTCGCCGGCGGCGAAGTCAGATTTGTGGAATCACTCGACGAAAAGGAACAATGGCAGGCCCGCACTGCGCTGCTGCGCCGTCGAGTGCCTGCGATGTTGGCCGATCTCGTATGACTGAAAGCGCATCCCGCATCAGCGAACGCTTGCTTTTATCGACGCAATCAATGTTCCGCTATTCGCCGCAGACAGGCGAACAGCATGGGGCGCGTCCGCGCCGGACTTCTGCGGTTGCATTCGCAAACTGTTGAGCAACAAGAACGCAGCGGCGACCGAAACGTTTGTTCTCCTTGTTGTGGTCGTCACTTTCGCCGCGCACCTGTCAATGCGGCTCTGTACTCGTCAAATCACCTCCGTCGAATCGCTTGCGCGCTTGCTCTCTGCGCTCTCGGGTTGGATCTCTTGGGGGTTGCTGCGCGCCCGATCGCCTTCTTTGCGTTGACGGATGGTTCCGACGCCGTTCATGCGCGTATTTACTCTCTGCGGGTTGCCTCCGTAGAAAATCGCGCCCACGCCGTTCATGGTTGCGTCGAGCGAAACTTTCGGGTGCACATAGACGCTTCCCACGCCGTCCACCACAACCTCCGCGTCATTAGCGACGAGTTCGGCGAGATCAGCGTGTCCTGCGCCTGCCATGTGCACTTTGAGCTCGTCAAGGCGGCCTCGCGCCCTGATGTTGGCCGCTCCCTCGGCGCGGATGCTCAATTTTCCCCCGTCGAACCCGTTAAGCCGCACATCGTTTCCGCCTTCCAGTTGCAACGACTCTAGTTTCGGCGCGGAAACTCTGAGCGTGATGCGCTGCCGAGCATTTTCGACGAACCAGTGCCTGGGCTCGCTCCGAATGTAGAGGGCGCCGTCCCGCACTTCGGTCCTGATCCGATCGATGGCTGATTCACTGGCCTCGAGCGTGAGCGATTGCGGCGCGCCCACAGTGACCTCGAGCCGGGCGGTCCCCTGCATGTTTATCGAATTGAAGTCTTTGACGTCGCGCCTCTCCGTTGTGACCCGTCCGGCGTCGGCGTCGCGATGCTCGCACCCGGCGAGTACGAACAACGCGAGCAGCAGCGTCAGTACGGCGGTTTGTCGTGTCTTCATAAACACCTCCTCTATGGGATGAGCACAGGCGCTGCGCCCGCGGATTGCATCCCATTCTGCGCGTCGTTCTGACGCCTTGTAAGTCTCGGTCGGCGAGCGGCGGCTGGGCGCCGGCGGATGCTTCGCCTCGACCAAAGATGAGGAGGCGCGTGGGATCCTCAGGGGGCCGGCGTTCCAGAGCTGCGCTGATACAGCAGCGTGTAAATGACCGGGCTCGGCAACTGCCCGCTCGCGATTTTAGCCTCCATGGTCATCTGCCCGGACTGGTTGGCGCTGAACGTGTTGACCCGATACCCATCCTCCGCTCTGAAGGTCTGCACCAGCTTCCCTTGGATGACCCGTGCTGCCACATCGAAGACCTCCCCATCTTCCCGTTTCCACTTGATAGAGGTCCCATCGGCGGGCATTTCGATCGGCTTGCGATCATCGAACTGGACGTTGATCACGCGCCCGTTCTGCGAAATCGTGATCCGCTCGTAGGCGGGATTGGTTTTCTTTAGGCGGCTGCGCGCGATGGGGCGGGTAATAAAGTTCATCTTCGCCACGGCGGTTTCTATCGCAGCATCCACGCCTTGCGTCGACTGCTGTTCGCTCACAAATGTACCGATCCAGAGCGGCTCCTGGCTGTGGGCCGCCGATGCGGCCATCAACAGTCCGGCTACGCACGCAGCACAAATGCGCGAATTCATGGCGCTACTCCTCGAAGTTGCCTGATGCGTCTCTGTACTCCCGCCGCGAGGCGAGCGGGATGCGCAGTTCGCGCAATTCCGAGCTCTGCACGGGCCGACCGCCACAGAGATTGCAAACACGCACAAGCTCGACGCCGCGAACCGCGTGCGTCACGACGGTCTACCGAACCGGCTAGTCGCTGCTTGCACGCCGGCTTGCGTTTTGCGCGAGGCGGCATATCGACGAGCACGAGTGACCCCGTGCACGCGAACTTGCGCGTCTACGGCAGCGGCAGTCGGCACTTTCGTACCGAGAAATCGCGATCCGAAAGGCTTTGGAAAATGAAGCGCCATCAACCTCGTCGATCTGAGCTGGCCGCTCGCCGGGCAGCTCAGATTCTCCCAAGTGCGCCTCGAGCGAAGCGAGGACGAGGTTAGCGTGCGAACGATTTCGAAAGTCCAGCGCGACTCGGTGGGGATCGCAATTACGACCAGCCGCGAGGGCTAAATCCGGCGCGGTATGCGCAAATTCGGCCGGCGCACATGCCCGCGCCGCATGCCGCGGCCAACCGAGTCGCGAGTGGAGCTTTCTCTTTCGATACTCTCTCCGCATTCAGCTGCATGCAGCCGAGGGAGCAATCCCGCCATGGCCAAGGCGTGCAAGGAGCTTGCGCGCGAAGGCGCACGTGCTCTGCCGCCCTGCAGTCGTTTCCCCGGACTTGTGAAGCACATCTTCCCCACCTGTGACAACGATCGCGTTTGTTGCGGGATTACCTGATTACGCTGATGTCTGCTGCGGTCACAGGCGTCGGTCCGTCATGACCGAATCGGCGTCCGAGCAGGCGGGTCTTGCGATCGTCGCTCCGCGGGATTGGCGCAGGACTGCGGCGCGCCTGCCGCGGCTCGCTAGGAGCCGTTCGAGACTCAGTTTCGCCGCTGGTATGCGAGGCACGCGCGCAGGCGTGGGTGCGCAACGCGATGTGGTTCTTGATGGACAACGTCAGGCTGGTGACGATCGCCGCGGTCCCCGCTGCACGCCGCATCTTTCGTCGTCAGGACCTGCTCATGCACCGGGGGCATCCGCTGAGCGCCGATTGCTGAGCGAACCGCGACAGTATCGCGGGCATTCACAGTCGCCGTACGTTGCCGATGGTGCACGTGTGGCTGCAAGCGGCGCATGAACAAGCGACCGCCGGGGTTGCTGCTGATTGGCCTCGATCACTTCAAGGCTTGCGACGACCACAGAGGACGGCGAGCCGGCGACCTGTGTCTCGCCAACGTCGCACAGTTTGTTGCCCAGCGCGGCGCACGCCGACCTCTCGATCTGGTCGGCGGTGAAGAATTCGCGGTGTTGCTGTACGATGCGAGAAGGTCGAGGAAATCTGGAGCTCCTGCTTCGCCCTGGACCCCATTTGTCACGCTCAGCACCGGCGCGCCTGCGTTCCACTCATGCCTGGCCGTCACGCTGAAGGCATCATCCAGCTCGGGGATGAAGCGCTTTAGCGCGAGCGCAATCATACCGTCATCATGGATTGCAGGTACGACGCCTCGCGACGGGCGCGTTTCGGGTTCGTCGGCGAAATGTCGCATGAGGCATGGCGCAAGCCGCGCTGCTCGCGCAGGCTGTAGACTGTACGCTGTAGGCGTTGTCGAAGCGGTCGAGCTGACGCTTGTCACGCCGGCTCCCCTGCCGGCGCGACGGACTGAACAGATCGCCTCTGCCCACGGCCTGCAACCCGTCCAAGCTCTAGATATTCTCTATGTCCGCCGCTAACGCATCTCATCCCACGACGGTCCAACAAGCCGAAATCGTCACCCTTCAAGCTCACATCCTGCAGCAGCAGTCGCGACATCCAGAAACGAGCGGCGCGTTTTCATGGATCTTATCGGCCCTGTCGATTTCGACCAAAATGATTGCGGCGCACGTGCGGCGCGCACGTCTCGACGACGTGCTCGGCGCCGTCGGCAGTCAGAACGTGCAGGGCGAGCAGCAACAGAAGCTCGATGTAATCGCGAATGAAATTCTCCTGCGCACTCTCGGCGGACGTGAAGGCGTCGCAATCGTGGCCTCGGAGGAAAACGAAGAGCCGGTGATCCTGCGCACCGATGATGGAGCCGAGCGCAAGTACTGCGTCCTGTTCGATCCTCTGGATGGATCGTCGAATCTTGACGTTTGCGGCGCGGTTGGGACGATCTTCAGCATTTTGCGCAAAAATCGCGGTTCGCAGAAGCCGGAGAGTTCGCTTCTGCAGTGCGGCTCTGAGCAGGTCGCGGCTGGATACGTGCTTTATGGCTCATCCACGGTGTTGGTCCTGACGATCGGCTTCGGCGTCGACATGTTCGTGCTCGATCCCGCCTACGGCGCGTTCATCCGTGTGGCGCAAGGCGTGAAGATTCCCGCCGCCAACAAGTGCTACTCGGTGAACGAGGGCAATCGCCTGAGCTTTCCCGAGGGGTATCAGAAATACCTCTCGTGGGCCCAGGAGCGCGGCTATTCGAGCCGTTACGTCGGAGCCATGGTCGCCGACGTGCACCGGATTCTGCTGCAAGGCGGGGTATTCATGTATCCGCCCACCAAGAAAGCGCCCAACGGAAAACTACGCCTCATGTACGAAGCCAATCCGATGGCGATGCTCGTGGAACAGGCGGGCGGCAAGGCGATGAGCGCGCCCGACCGTCGCATCCTCACCGTGCAACCGACGGATATTCACCAGCGCGTAGCCGTCGTACTCGGCAGCGCCGATGAGGTCGATCACGTGATGGCGTGTTTAGGGTAAGTAAACGCGGGGCCGGACGCGGGCGGACCGCCCGAAGGCTCGCAAAACGCAGCCCGCGCAACACGCGTTTTTTGTGCATGCGGCGCACTAGCGCGCGTAAACGCCTGCGCAGACCCGCCCCGGGGTACGCCTCGGGGGTGTATCCTTCGCGCTCGTTTCCCTGATGCTCCGGACTAGACGTGCTCACCGCTGATAAAGTTCTCGTCACGATCGGTACTCCGTGCTCGGTGTCTG
>DATAFY010000309.1:0-6411 GCA_036257205.1 Steroidobacter sp.
CAATATTGGGGAATGTTGGAATGCAGGAACGGCGACTCTGATGCTGATGGGTTCAGTGTGCACACGCGCGTGCCGTTTCTGCTCCGTCGACACAGGCAACCCGCACGGCTGGCTCGACGCCGATGAGCCGGCGAACAGCGCGCGCACTGTGCAGTTGATGCGCCTCAACTATGTGGTCTTGACCTCAGTCAATCGAGACGATCTGGAGGATGGCGGAGCAGCTCATTTTGCTGCGTGCGTGCAAGCGATCAAAGAGCTCAATGCGCACACGGCCGTGGAAGCGCTGACGCCTGATTTCCAGGGCGTGCTGGGGGCTGTGGAAACCGTGGTCTCGAGCGGACTGGACGTATTCGCCCAGAACGTTGAGACGGTGCGCCGCCTGACGCATCCGGTTCGGGATCCGCGCGCCAGCTACGAACAGAGTCTGAAGGTGCTGGCGCACGCGAAAGCGTCGCGGCCCGATGTATTGACGAAGACGAGTCTCATGCTCGGCCTCGGCGAGACAGAGCAGGAGCTGCTGCAGGCCATGGACGATATTCGAGCGGCCGGGGTCGACATCCTGACGTTAGGGCAATACCTGCGCCCCACGCCTAACCATCTGTCGGTCGTTCGGTGGGTCCAACCCGCCGAGTTCGCGCAATACCGCGCGTGGGCGCTCGAGAAAGGATTCCTCGAATGCGTCTCCGGTCCGCTCGTACGCTCCAGCTATCGGGCCGAGCGGGCGCTACAGCGCAACAACGCAGGACTTTTGCAGAGCGAATAGCGGCCGCGCCCAGGCGCACGCCAAGGAGCGTGAAGTCTTTTGATTTTTGCATCGCACCTCATGTCCCCAGATGCTCTGCAGCTTGGTTCTTCGTGCGAACCGCCAACCCCCGGCCGCCGACCGTCGCCTGTCGTGCGCTGGCTTGGGCGCGTGGAGTACGAACCGACCTGGCGCGCGATGCAGGCGATCACCGATGCACGGGATTCCAACTCGAACGACGAGATCTGGTTTCTCGAGCATCCGCCCGTGTTCACTTTGGGAATGAACGCTGCGCGTGAGCACGTTCTGACGCCCGGAGACATTCCGCTTGTGCAGATCGACCGAGGCGGGCAGGTCACTTATCACGGGCCTGGGCAGCTTGTGCTTTATCCACTGCTGAACCTGCGTCGTCTTGGTCTGGGCGTGCGGGAACTCGTGATCGCGCTCGAGAACGCGGTCATCGACCTGGTTGCTTCGTGGAACATCACGGCTGTGGGACGTCGCGATGCACCGGGTGTGTACGTTGAAGGGCGCAAGCTGGCGAGCATCGGGCTGCGCATTCGACGAGGCTGCAGCTACCATGGCCTGTCTTTCAATATCGCCATGGATTTAGAGCCGTTCCGCCGCATCAATCCATGCGGCTATCGCGGTTTGGAAGTTGTGGACCTGAAGAGTCTTGGCGTCGACATCGACGTGCGAGGCGCCGCACACGCGTTGGCGCCGCGCTTGCTGCGGACATTGGGCGCCCCCGCGCGCACGATCGACGCGGCGTTGGATTGAACACGGCGGTGGTCAACTATTAGGAAGTCAGGCATGCGCGCCGTAGTGCTTCGCAGTTATGGTCCTCCATCACAGCTCGCTGTCGAGGAGATCGCGCCGCCCCCGCTGAAAGAAGGGCACGTGCGCCTGCGCGTGCATGCGGTCGGTTTTGGCTTTCCCGACGCGCTTACGGTTGCCGGTAAATACCAGATCAAACCCGAGGCGCCGTTCACGCCGGGCAACGAAACGGCCGGCGTCGTTATGGAGACGGCCGCCGACGTCGCATCCGTGCGCCCCGGAGATCGGGTCCTCGCGATGGCGGGCCAAGGAGGGTTCGCGGAAGAATGCGTCGCGCCGGCTGCATCGCTGATTCCTCTGCCCTCCGAAATGAGCATGGCCGCGGCGGCCGGCTTCTTGATTAATTACGGCACCACCTATCACGCGCTCGTCCAGCGCGCCCAGATCAAACCCGGTGAGACGCTTCTGGTGCTCGGGGCCGCCGGTGGGGTAGGACTGACGGCTGTCGAGATCGGCAAGGCTTTGGGTGCGCGTGTGCTTGCGGGCGCGAGCACGGAGGAGAAACTCGAGCTTGCGAAGCAGCATGGAGCGGATGCGGTCTTCAACTACTCCAAAGACCCGATCAAGGCGAAGGTGATGGAGTTCACCGCCGGGCGCGGGATCGATGTCGCCTACGATCCCGTGGGCGCCGACTTCGCCGAGCAGGTCGTGCGCAGCATGGCGTGGAACGGCCGCTACCTCGTCATTGGCTTTGCAGGCGGCAAGATCCCGGCGATTGCCTTGAATCTGCCTTTGCTCAAGGGGTGTTCGCTGGTCGGGGTGTTCTGGGGAGCGCATACGAAGCGGGAGCCGCAGGTGCATGCCGCCAATCTCAAGGCGCTCCTCAAGCTATTCCACGAAGGCCGCATCAAGCCGCACATCACGGAACTCAAAGGCCTCGATAAATTCAGCGAGGCGCTGGAGATTCTCAACGCACGCCGTGCGACAGGGAAAGTCGTGATCCGCATCGCCTGCGACGACTGACCGCAGAGTCGAGTTTCGAGCCGTCTGCCGCAGACGGCTGCCGCTCATCACGCACTCATCTGCACTGGCTGGCGCTAAAGAACGACCAGAACGCGCTCGCACGAGGTCAGCTCGCGATACAGCGAATCGAGCTGTTCGCGGCTTTGGGCGCTGAAAGTACAGGTGATGCTCAGATAGTTGCCGTCCTTGCTGGGCCGCTCCTCGATGTTCATAGCGTCCACCGGTCCTGCATGCTTCTGCACAATGCCGAGAACGATGCTGCGAAAGTCGTCCGTGCGGCGGCCCATGACCTTCAGCGGAAATTCGCAGGGGAACTTGAAAAGCGTGTCGGACATTCGGCTTGCTCGCGGCGATGTTCTTGGTCAAGCTCAGGCGCGACGAACATCAGGACAGTTCACATTGCCCGCTTATCTGCGAGGCGCACTCGAAGCGACTCGAAAGCGGCGCTCATGCCTCGCCACACGGGACCGGGCCGGCCCTCGCCAACGGGACGCCCGTCGATTCTCGTGATCGGAAGCACGTCGCGCGTCGCTGCGGAGATCCAAACCTCAGTCGCGCTCATCATTTCTTCAACTGATACGGATCGGATCTCGACGCGTTCTGCGTCGGCGGCGATTTCGATTACGGCGTCCCGCGTCGTGCCCTGCAGAATGCGGCGAGTGTTCGGCGGCGTGACAATGCAGCCGTCAATCACGATGAAGACGCTGGAGGATGCGCCTTCCAGGACTTCGCCGTCTCGGACGATGATCGCTTCGTTTGCGCCCGCTTCCGCGGCTTGCTGCTTCATCAATACGTTCGCGAGCAGCGCCGTGGTCTTGATATCGCACCGACCCCAGCGGAAATCTTCAACGGTGATCGCGATAAGACCTCCGGTGCGTTGTTCGGGCGTGAGCGTGGGAAGCGGCGACGCCATGGCAAAAATGGTCGGCGATGTGCATGCGGGAAATGCGTGATTGCGGCCGAACTCTATGCCGCGAGTCACCTGCACGTACACGTACATGTCCGCGCCGCCGTTGCGTCGGATCAGCTCTTCGAGAATCGCAAGCCACTGCTCGTGCGTGTGCGGCGAAGTCATCCTGATCTCGTTCAGGCTGCGTGCGAGCCGATCGAAATGCTCCCGGAAGCGAAACATTCTGCCTTTGAAGACGGGCAGCACTTCGTACACGCTGTCCGCGAACAGAAACCCGCGATCGAGCGGCGACAGACGCGCCTCCCTCAAGGGCGCGTACTCGCCGTTCAGGTAGCAGATCGGCAGGGGATCGGCCATGGCGGTTCTCACCCGGGGTCGGCCGCTACCGAAGCCAGAGCTTCGCGTCGTCCACCAGACGGCCGAAGAATCCTGCTTGTTCCACGGGCGCGAGCGGATGCAGCGCATAAGCGCCGATGGTTTTGTCTCCAATGCTGACGCGCAACTTGCCTATAGCGGTCCCTTGCGCCAGGGGGGCCATGAGGGGCTCGGCGACGTCGGCGGCGGCGTTGAGTAGGTTTTCCTGGCCGCGAGGAATCGTGGCGTACACATCCTGCGGTACGCCGAGCTGCACTTTTTCGCTGACCCCTTTCCAAACGGCCAGCGTGAGCACCGGTTGGTTTGCAGCGTACAGCTTGCGCGTCTGGTAGAAGTTAAAGCCATAGTTCAGCAGCGCTGCGCTGGCGTCCTCACGGGCGCTGATGCTCGGCGATCCCATCACCACCGAGATCAGGCGCATGTCGCCGCGCTTGGCGGAGGACACCAGGCAATAGCCGGCCGATTCCGTATGACCCGTTTTCAGTCCGTCGACGCTTGCGTCGCGCGCCAACAGCCCGTTGCGATTCGGCTGTGTGATCTTGTTCCAGGTGAATTCCCGCTGTGAATACCACTTGTAGTAGCTCGGATACTCACGGATCAGCGCCGCGGCGAGCACGCTGATGTCGCGTGCGGTCGTGTAATGCTCAGAGGAGGGCATGCCCGGGCTGTTCTGGAAGCGGGTGCTCGTCATCCCGAGCTGTTGGGCGTACTGATTCATCAAATCCACGAACACGGGTTCGCTGCCGGCGACATGCTCCGCGAGCGCGACCGTCGCATCGTTGCCCGACTGCACGATCATGCCCTGGATCAGATTCTCGACGCTGACGAACGCGCCCGCTTCTACGAACATGCGCGAGCCGTCCTGAGAGCGAGCGTATGGACTGATGGCCACCTGATCATCCAGCTTGATTCGACCGTCTTTGAGCGCGGCAAACACGGCATATGCGGTCATCAGCTTCGTCAAGCTGGCAGGCTCGAGTCGCTCGTTCTCTTTCGTCGCTGCGAGCACCTGACCGCTGACATAGTCCATCAAGATGTAGCCGCGCGCCTGAACGCTCGGGGGCCCCGGGATGGGCGGCGGTTTGATCTCAGGGGAACTCGGGGCGAGGCCCAAGGGCGCCGCCGCGGTCGTCCGAGCCTCCGCGGATTGCGATTCCTGTGAGCAACCGCTGAGCGGCGAGCCGCAGGCGATGAGTGCGACGGCGAGAATGAAAGAGCGCAGCATGGTCGATTGAATGCCAGAGAGTCGGATGCGCCGGATTCTACCGAGCAGCCTGCGCAGAATGTAGGCGGATTGTGGTGGAAAACGGGCGCAGGCTGACGCTCAGTCTGGTGCGAGCAGGGCGTCGGCGACGCCCAGCGATTTCAGGCGCGCGATGATCCGGTCGAATTCGTCCACCGTCGGGATCGGTCCGATGCGCACTCGATAAAGCTGCTTGCCCGCGGCGCGATCCACGCGCACAAAGCTGTCTTTGAGGCCGTGCGACTGCAGCTGCGCCAGCAATCCCCAGGCGTTGGCTTGCTCGGCGAATGCGCCCGCCTGCACGAATAGCGGCGCAGCGTTCGCGAGGGCGGCAGGCGATGGTTTCGTCTGTCCTGAGGTGAGCGCTCGCACTTCAACGAAGGCCGTGCCTTCGCGGAGCATGTCGAGTTTGGCGGCGGCGGAATACGACAAATCGATAATGCGGTCGCTCTTGAACGGACCGCGGTCGTTGACCCGCACAATGACGCTTTTTCCATTGCGCAGGTTGGTGACCTCAACGTATGCCGGCAACGGCAGCGTCTTGTGCGCGGCCGTCATTGCGTGCATGTCATAGCGTTCGCCGGTCGAGGTGTTAGCCGCATGAAAGCCGGGGCCGTACCAGGAGGCGACGCCGCGCTCCAGGTATCCCTCCGCGCTCGCGAGCACGAAGTAGCGCCTGCCTAACACCTCGTAGAACGGAGGATTGCCGCGGGCCGACCGTGGCTCCACGCGAGGCGTGGGTTCCGGAGTGATGACGACGTCCTTGGGCGGACCCGGGCGCGGCGGAGAGTTCATGCATCCGCCAACCAGAACGACGGCGACGATGATCTGCGCGGCGCCCAGGCCGGACGTCCAGCTCGGCGCATGAGCCGCGGGCCGCAGCGTTTTGCGCCATTCATCCAGTGTCGAGTCTCCCCTCTCCAGTTCCGCTCTCCCGATGCCGCAAGGTTTCTAATCGTGTGCCGAGCCTACTTACCTGCATCACGCATGAAGTTCTGGATCGCCTGGCCAAGATCGTGCACGGCCATCGCGTACATCGCGCTGCGGTTGTAGCGTGTGATCACATAGAAGTTATTGAAGCCGACCCGGTACACGGGCCCCTGTCTGCCCATCGCGGCCACGAGCATGGCCGGCGCGTCGTCCGGCAACGAGGTCTCGAAGCGGACTCTCTTGGCGCGCAGCGAGCCGACCGTTTCATTCAGTTCCAGTTTGGACACATCGAAGCGCGAGAGATCTCCGTCCTCAAGTCGCGCACTTACCGTCACGGGTTCGCCGCGGCGCCAGCCGCACGCATCCAAATAGTTCGCCACTGAGCCGATCACGTCCGACCAGCTCGTCCAC
>DATAFY010000347.1:0-9425 GCA_036257205.1 Steroidobacter sp.
CGCCTATGTATATGCGACGGACAAGCGCCTGTTTGCGCGGTACGTCACAGACGCGACCGTACTGCCGAAACTGGACCTGGCCCCAGGCTGAGGCGCGTAAGCCGCGATGGGGAGAGCGAGCACAACGTGAGCACAGAACTACTGTCACCCACCCCCGCAGAGACTCAGTACGTTCCAAAGCGCATTGATGAGTTTCTAAAGGAAGTCCTTAGCAAGAACGGCTCGGACCTGCACTTCATTGCAGGCGATCCCCCGCGCATTCGCCTCTACGGCGAGCTGCGCAATCTGCGCTCCGAGGTCCTAACCGCGCAGTTCGTCGAGGAGACGCTCAAGGAAATGATGCCCCGGGCGGCGCTGCAGCGCCTGGAGGAGAAGCACGGCGCCGACTTCGCATACATCATTCCGGGCGTCTCGCGCTTCCGAGTGAACGTGATGCGTCATTTGTACGGCCTTGGCTGCGTGTGTCGCGCCATTCCGTCCAAGGCGCTCACGCTCGATCAGCTCGGCATGCCGGAGGCGGTCCGCAACCTGTGTAAAGTGAACAGCGGCCTGCTCCTCGTGACGGGAAAGACGGGGTCAGGAAAGTCGACGACGCTGGCAGCGATGATCGACGACATCAATACGCGTCTGAAGGGTCACATTCTCACCATCGAAGATCCGATCGAGTTCGTACACACTCGCCAGAACTGTCTGATCAGTCAGCGAGAAGTCGGAACTCACAGCCCGTCCTTTTCCGAAGCCCTGCACTCCGCCTTGCGCGAAGATCCGGACGTCATCCTGGTCGGCGAGTTGCGCGACTACGAAACCATGAGCATCGCAGTCACGGCCGCCGAGATGGGCATTCTCGTCATGGGAACCTTGCACACCAACGGCGCCGCTGCGACAGTCGATCGCATGGTCAACGCTTTTCCGGCGGACAAGCAATCGCACGTGCGAGCGATGCTGTCGACCTCGCTGCGCGGCGTGATCTCACAGCAGCTCATTCCGAGGGCCGGCAAGCCGGGGCGCGTGGCGGCGCTCGAGATCCTAGTGAACACGCCCGCGGTGGCGAACCTGATCCGCCAGGGCAAACTCGATCAACTCGAGAACACGATGCAAAGCGGCGCACAGCACGGCATGCGCACAATGGATTCGGCCATCCAGGACCTGCTGGACAAAGGCGTCATTGCGGGCAAGGACGCTTACAAGAAGGCCATCAATAAGGCGCGCTTCGAGGCCTTGAAGGACATCGGCTGACGTGGCCCTCTGGTCGGGCGGTTAGCGAGTAAGCGCAGGAGCGTAGCGCCTCGCGACAAGGCCCGGAGGAGGCGCCGCAAGCAACCGCCAATCCGGCCTACCGAACGGGCGATGACAGCCCCGTGGCATAATCGCACGCTCTTTTCGGTCTGATCCTGCCATGTCCAACCGCACTCCCCGCCGACTTTTCGTCACGACCGCGCTTCCGTACGCCAACGGACCGTTCCACATCGGCCACATCATGGAGTACATCCAGGCCGACATCTGGGTGCGCTTCCAGCGCATGCTGGCGAACGAAGTGCATTTCGTAGGCGCAGACGACGCTCACGGCGCTCCGATCATGCTGAAAGCCGAGGCCGAGGGCGTGACTCCCGAGCAATTGGTCGCGCGCATCGCGGCGGACCGGCCGAAGCACTTGGCCGGTTTTCACATCTCCTTTGACCACTGGCATTCAACGCATTCGCCGGAAAACACCGAACTGTCGCAGGACATTTTTCGCAAGCTGAAAGCGGCCGGACTCATTTACGTGAAGCCCGTCGAGCAGTTCTTCGATCCGGTGAAGAACATGTTCCTCCCCGACCGTTACATCAAGGGCGAATGCCCCAAATGCCGTTCGAAGGATCAATACGGCGACGCCTGCGAGGCGTGCGGCGCGGCTTACGAACCCACCGAGCTGATCAATCCCTACTCGACGCTGTCCGGCGTCGCGCCGGTGCGCAAGACATCCGAACATTACTTCTTCAAACTTTCCGACGAGCGCTGCAAGTCGTTCCTGCGTCAATGGCTCAACGGGGAGCGCAACACGGCGCCGCGGCTGCAGGCCTCAGTGCGCAACAAGGCGAGTGAATGGCTGGACGGCGAAGGAGAACTTGCGCTTGCAGACAAGGACATCTCGCGCGATGCGCCGTACTTCGGCATCCCGATACCGGATGCGCCCGGCAAGTACTTCTACGTCTGGCTCGACGCGCCCATCGGATACCTGGCGTCTCTCAAGAATTACTTCGAGCTCGGAAAGGCGCGCGCAAACGGCGAGCCTCGCAGCTTTCAGGATTTTCTCGCCTCGAGCGATGTCGAGCAGATCCACTTCATCGGCAAAGACATCATCTACTTCCACACGCTGCTGTGGCCCGCGATGCTGAAGTTCTCAGGCCGCAAGGCGCCCGACAACGTCTACGTGCACGGATTTATTACGGTCTCCGGGGCGAAGATGTCCAAATCGCGGGGAACAGGGATTAGCCCGCTGCGCTATCTCGACATCGGCATGAATCCGGAATGGTTGCGGTACTACATCGCGGCCAAACTGAATTCCCATGTCGAGGATATCGATTTCAATCCGGAGGACTTCGTGGCCCGCGTCAATAGCGATCTCGTGGGCAAGTACGTGAACATCGCCAGCCGCGTCGCCGGATTTATCGTCAAACGGTTCGGCGGCAAGGTGCTGCCCATCGACGCCGATCGTCCGATCGCCACATCGAAGTGGAATGCGCTGGCGCTCGAGGCCGAGCCGCGCATCCGCAGCTGCTACGACGAGCGCGAGTTCGGCAAAGCCGTGCGCGAGGTGATGGATCTCGCTGATCGCATGAACGAAGCGATCGATCAGGAAAAACCCTGGGATCTCGCCAAAGATCCCGCGCAAGAGCAGCGATTGCATGAAGTGTGCTCGGATTGCATGCACGCCTTCCGTCAGCTGACCGTGTTTCTCGCGCCGATCTTGCCGCGAACGGCTGAACGCGCCGCGACGATGCTGGGCATGAGGACGCCGCTGCGGTGGTCGCAGCTGCACGAGCCGCTGTCGTCCATCCAGCCTTATGAGCACCTGCTCCAGCGGGTCGATCCGAAATTGCTCGATGCCTTGTTCGAAGCCCCGAAAGAGCCAGCGGAGCCAGCGATCCAAAAAACGCAGGCTGCATCGCCGGAGCCCGCGGCCGCCGCGCCGGAAATCAGCATCGAGGAGTTCGCGAAGGTCGACTTGCGCATCGCGAGGATCATTTCCGCCGAAACGCTCGAGGGCGCCGACAAGCTGCTCAAACTGACGCTCGATGTCGGCGACGGCTCCAGGACCGTGTTCGCCGGCATCCGCTCGGCTTACGCCCCTGACAAGCTGATCGGACGTCTGACGGTCGTGGTCGCCAACCTCAAACCGCGCAAGATGCGTTTCGGCACTTCACAGGGAATGGTTCTCGCGGCGGGGGCCGGAGACAAGGAGATCTTCCTGCTATCCCCGGATGAGGGCGCTGTCGCGGGCATGAAGGTGAAGTAAGCACGGCTGCCTCGCACCATAAACGGGAGAAAGCGGCTGCTACGACTGGCGCGGCGCGCCCCAGGCTTCTAACCTTTGGGTCCAGCGGTCGGTCGGCGCTTCGCCGTAGCGTCATTTCGAACACATGTCATCGCTGCTCCTCATTCTGCTCAGCGCCGCCCTCGCGAGCGTCGTCGTGCTGCAAACAGCGCCGCGATGGCGGC
This sequence comes from Steroidobacter sp., assembly GCA_036257205.1. Lineage (GTDB taxonomy): Bacteria > Pseudomonadota > Gammaproteobacteria > Steroidobacterales > Steroidobacteraceae > Steroidobacter. Next base: position 3,700 of record DATAFY010000347.1, read on the forward strand.
CGTTCGTCGGCATTGTCGATGTTTTTGCAGGAGCACGCGCGATGGCGCTCACCGCACTGCTGATCGTTCCTGCAACAACCGCGCTCAGTTGGACGCTTGCGGCGTACGTGCTGCAACCGCTCGCGCTCGGAGCCCTGCGGACGGTGGCATTCGCCGCCGTCCTGCTCATTGCCGTATCACTGGCTGAGGCCGCACTGCGCCGCCGGGCCGGACCGGTTCCGCAGCAGCCGGGTTTCGCACTGCTGTCCACCGCCAACGGCGCGGCGCTCGGCACGGCGCTGGCGGCGCAAAGCGCTGTGCGCTCGCTGTTGGACGCCGTGTTCTTCTCGCTCGGAGCCGCAATCGCCTTCGGTGTGTTGCTGCTTGCGCTCGCGGCGATGCTGGAACGGCTGCGGGCGGCGGATGCGCCGCGTATCTTTCGCGATGCGCCGCTTGCGCTGTTTACCGCAGGACTGATGGCGCTCGGCTTCATGGGGTTCAGCGGACTGGTGCGGGAATGATGCTGCTCCTCGCCATCGCCATCGTCGCTGCGCTCGCCGCAACGGCAGGCGCAGCAGCGGCGCTCGCCGCGCGCGCCCCTCGCCTTGATGAACGCCTGATCGAGCAAGTCAACGCGCTGTTGCCTCAGACGCAATGCGGCCGCTGTACATTCGTGGGCTGCCGTCCATACGCTGCGGCCATCGTGCGCGCACATGCGGATATCAACCAGTGCCCGCCCGGCGGCGATCAAACGGCCGCCTCGCTCGCCGCGTTCATGGGCCGCAAAGCAAAGCCGGTGGACGCCGGCTTCGGCCTCATGCCGCCGGCGCCGATGGTCGCCTGGATCGACGAGGTCGCCTGCATCGGCTGCACCAAATGCATTCAGGCCTGCCCCGTCGATGCGATCGTCGGCGCCTCGCGTTACACGCATACCGTCATCGCGGCGCACTGCACGGGCTGTGAGCTGTGCATTCCGCCCTGCCCGGTCGACTGCATCGAAATGCGCCCGGCGCGCCCGATCGCCAAATCCCAGCCCTCCAACGCGGAACAAGCTCAGACTCAGGCCGCAGGGGACAGGAATCGGGGGCGAGTCTGCGAGCTGAGCGCATGATTCGGCGTTCCGGCGTGCACGGCGGCTTGCAACTCGAGGCCCACAATGAACGTTCGACGGCAAGGCCGCTGCGACGCGCGAACCCGCCTGCGCAGCTGGTGCTGCCTGTGGACCAGCACGCGGGGGCGCCGGCCCGCCCGATCGTCCGCGAGGGCGAGCGCGTCCTGCATGGCCAACCTATCGCCGAACCCACGGGCCAGGTAAGCGCATGGCTGCACGCGCCGGCTTCGGGTCGGATCATCGCCATCGAGCCTCGTCCGGCCCCGCATCGTCTCGGCGCGCCGACACTCAGCATCGTGATTGAAAACGATCAGCGCGATGACAGAGCCGAACCCAGTCCGTCAATCGCGTTCGAGCAGCGTTCCCCGGCTGAACTGCTCGAACAGATCGCTCGGGGCGGCGTGGTAGGTCTGGGAGGCGCCGCATTTCCCCTTGCGGCGAAGCTTGACTCTGTAAGAGCGGCCAGACCGCTCACCCTGCTGCTGAACGGAGCCGAATGCGAACCGTACATCACCTGCGATGAGATGCTGATGCGCGAGCGCGCTGAGGAAATTGTGCTTGGCGCGCGCATTCTGCTGCACGCTTCGGCCGCCTCAGCGTGCGCCATCGCGCTGGAGGCCGGCTCAACGCTTGCGGACGCGGCATTGCGCACGGCCATCGCGAATGCGCACGACGAACGCCTCAGACTCGTGACTGTGCCGAACATCTACCCGGCCGGCGGCGAACGGCAGCTCATCGCAGCGGTCTTCGGCTTGGAGGTCCCGTATGACGGCCTGCCCGCCGACATTGGACTGTTGTGCCACAACGTGGGTACGGCCGCCGCTGTGGCGCAGTGGATTCGTGATGGACAGCCGCTGACGAGCCGCATCGTGACGGTTACTGGGGACTGCGTGCGTGAGCCAGGAAATCTTGACGTGCGCCTGGGCGCGTCGATCCGCCAGCTGATCGAGCAATGCGGCGGATATACCGACCGGGCTTCCCGCCTCATCATGGGCGGCTCGCTGATGGGCCTGGCGCTGCCTGACGATGACTTGCCTGTGATAAAGGCGACCAACTGCATCATCGCGGCATCCCATGCCGACCTGCAGCCCCGCGACCGCGAACTGCCCTGTATTCGCTGCGGCGCGTGCTCGGAGGCGTGCCCGGCCATGCTCCTGCCGCAGCAGCTGCATTGGTTCTCGCGACTGGCCGATCTGCAGGCGCTGGAGGCTCACGGTCTGATGGACTGCATCGAGTGCGGCTGCTGCGACTACGTCTGCCCCAGCCAGATTCCGCTCGTCGAGCGCTTTCGCGAAACCAAACCGTTGCTCGCGCGGCGCCGCGCCGAGCGCGCCGACGCACGGGCTGCGCGCGAGCGTTTCGAAGCGCGCGCCGCGCGCCTGGAGCGCATCGCTGTGGAACAGCGCGCGGCCCTGGCGCACAAGCGCCGTGTCCGAAGGGAGGATTGATGGCGAGCTTCCCTGCGTACTCGTCCGCGCCCACGTGCGCCCTGCCTGCCGCGCACCGGCTCTGCAGCTCGCGCCAAGCGGCCATAGGCGTTCAGCGATGATGTTCCCGACTTCCGCCGCGCCGCACGTGGTCGGCCCGAATCGCGTCGCGCGCGTCATGCGGCTCGTCATCTACGCGCTCGCGCCGACCGTCCTCGCCCACATCGCGTTCTTCGGCCCGGGTCTGCTCGTGCAAATCGCGTTGGCGGTCGCGACCGCGCTCCTTGCGGAAGCGGCGGCGCTGAAAGCCCGGGGCAAGCCGCTTGAGCCATTTCTGAAGGACGGCAGCGCGGTCGTGACGGCGCTGCTGCTCGCTTTGTGCCTGCCTCCGCTTGCACCCTGGTGGCTGATCGTGAGCGGCGTCGCCTTCGCCATACTGCTCGCGAAACATGCTTATGGCGGCCTGGGCGCGAACCCGTTCAATCCCGCCATGGCCGGCTACGCGGTGCTCCTCGTCTCCTTCCCCGCACAGCTCCTACAGTGGCTGCCGCCGAACGCGGCCGGTCTTGAGCGCATCGAGCTGACGCTGCCCCAAACGCTCTCCACGATCTTTACGGGCGCGCTGCCTGCACATCTCACCTGGGACGCAATCACATCGCCCACCCCGCTCGAAGCGCTGCGCACGAATCTGACCATGGGCATGACGATGAGCGAAGCACAGTCGAGTCCCGTCTTCGCGGCGCTCGGCGGCAAGGGATGGCAATGGATCAATCTGGCCGCTCTAGCCGGGGGCGTCTGGCTGCTGCGGATGCGCATCATTGGCTGGCGCATTCCGGTCGCGATGCTGGGCACGCTCGCTGCGTGCGCTTCGATCATGCACCTCCTCGACCCCGGCGCCTACGTCGGTCCCCTCTTTCATCTCACTTGCGGGGCGAGCATGCTGGGTGCGTTTTTCATCGCCACAGATCCAGTATCCGCAGCGACGGGCAACCAGGGCAAGCTGGTGTACGCGGCCGGGATCGGCCTTCTGACGTACGTGATTCGGACCTGGGGCGGCTACGCGGACGGCGTCGCATTTGCGGTCCTCCTGATGAACATGCTCGCGCCGCTGATCGACCGCTATACGATTCCGCGCATCTATGGCCACGCCGACTGAAGAGTTCGCCGGCCGACCGCGGCGCGCCATCGCGCGCTCTGCAGCTGCGCTTGCCGCGATCGGCGCCGTCCTGAGCCTTGCGGCGGTTGTGCTCGCGCAGGTCACCCGCGATCGCGTGGCCCGCAACGAGCGAAGCTGGATCAAACAGCCCCTGTACGCGCTGCTCGATCCAGCAAGCTATGACAACGACCCCCTCGCCGATCGCATCGTGATCCAGTCAAGAGACCTCCTCGGCGTGAGCATCCCTGCGACGGTTTATCGTGCGCGGCGTCGCGGAGCGCCGGTCGCCGCCGTGATTCAGTCCGTTGCGCCCGAGGGCTACCGCGGACCGATCGAACTTCTCGTCGCGGTCAGGTGGGACGGCGCGTTGCTTGGCGTGCAGGTGCTTCGTCACAATGAGACGCCCGGTCTCGGGGACGCGTTCGAAACGCGGGAAGCAGGCTGGCTCCAGGCGTTTCGCGGCTTGTCGCTCTCCAATCCTCCGCAGAATCGCTGGACAGTGCGCAAGGAGGGCGGCGACTTCGACGCTTTCACCGGCGCCACTGTCACGCCAAGGGCGATCGTCAAAGGCGTGCGGCGCGCGCTGGAGTTCTACCGCGCCGACCGCGACCGACTGTTTGCAGCCGACGCCCAATGAACAAGATCATCCAATCCCGCGACGCTGCGCTGCTCCTTGCGATGTGTCCGCTGCTGGGGGTGTGCGACACGGCCGTCAACGGCCTCGGCATGGGCGCGATCGTGGTGATCGTCGCTCTCGCAGGCGCGGCGCTATTCACGCTCGTACGCCCGCTGCTCACGGAGGAAACACAGTTCGCGGGCGCTTTCTTGACGCTTGCTGGGGTGGTCGCATGCCTCGAAACGCTGCTGCTCGCGTATTTTTACGATTTGCAGGCGGCGCTCGGCGCGTTCACGCCGCTTGTCCCGGCGAACGTAGCGCTGGCCGGCGCGCTCACAGCGGAGCGCGATGCGCGCAGCGGCGCGCTCGCGCGCGCCGCCATGGTCGGCGCAGCCGCCGCGCTCATGCTGATTATCCTGGGTTGCGCACGTGAACTCGTAGGCCGCGGATCGCTGCTGCACGATGCGGGACTTATGTTTGGCCTCTGGGCTCGACCGCTGGAAATCAAGGTATTCCGCGTCGATATGGGTTTCCTGCTCGGCATGCTGCCGCCCGGGGCGTTCATCTCGCTCGGTCTGTTGCTCGCGTTGCGCAATTGGGCGGCGCGCAGGCGCAGCGATGATCCGACTTAGCCTTTGATCGAGTCTTTCGCTCTCAGTCGTAGACGATCATGAACGACAAAAAGATCGCGGAAATCTTCGCGCGCTTCAAAGCAGCGAATCCGAAACCGACTACGGAGCTGGAATACAACACCCCGTTCGAACTCCTTGTGGCCGTGATTCTGTCGGCCCAGTCGACTGACAAGAGCGTAAACCTCGCAACACGCGTACTCTTCAAGCACGCCAATACGCCGCAGGCGATTTTGAAGCTCGGCGTGGACGGGCTGTCACACTACATCCGCACGATCGGCCTCTTCAATTCAAAAGCGCGCAATGTGGTCGCGATGTGCCGCGAGCTCATCGAGAAGCATGGCGCTCAGACACCCCAATCGCGCGAGGCGCTGGAGGCGCTGCCGGGCGTCGGGCGCAAGACCGCCAACGTCGTTCTCAACTCCGCCTTCGGACAGCCGACCATCGCCGTCGACACTCACATTTTCCGTGTGGCCAATCGCACCGGCCTTGCGCCCGGCAAGGATCCGTTCGAGGTCGAAGGCAAGCTGATGCAGATCACGCCGGACCAATACAAATTGCACGCGCATCACTGGCTGATCCTGCACGGCCGTTATGTCTGCAAGGCACGGCGCCCCGAATGCGAGCGCTGCGTGATTGCCGACCTCTGCAAATCGCCGGAGAAGACCAGCGACGTGCCGGCCTCGCTTGTGCCGATCGAGCCGCTCGGGGCGGAGGCGGCGCAATGACCACCATGCCAGCGCCGGTCAGATCACGACGAAATCGGCAAATGTCAGCGCCGGCTTGTTGGTGATGAGCGCCAGCAAGG
>DATAFY010000426.1:0-3865 GCA_036257205.1 Steroidobacter sp.
TAATGCGCATGAGCACATCAAGTTGCTCATGCTCGTGAACGACTGGTCCTTGCGAAATCTGATTCCGGGGGAGCTCGCGAAAGGCTTCGGCTTCTACCAATCGAAACCCGCCACGGCCTTTTCTCCGGTCGCGGTCACGCCGGATGAACTGGGAGGAGCGTGGAATGAGACGATCGTGCACCTGCCGCTGCTCGTGCATGTGAACGATCAGCTTCTGGGCAGGCCCAGCACGGGTGTGGACATGACGTTCAACTTCGCGACGTTGGTCGAGCACATTGCGAAGACGCGCAACGTTCGGGCCGGCTCGATCATCGGTTCGGGCACCGTTTCCAACTATGATCGCTCGCTGGGTTCGGCCTGCCTTGCCGAACGGCGCATGCTTGAACAGCTGGAGCACGGGAAGCCAATCACGCCGTTCCTGAAATTCGGCGACCGCGTTCGCATCGAAATGCTTGATGCGAACGGACGGAGCATTTTCGGCGCGATCGAACAACGCGTAGTGCGCGCACGCCCACAGCCTGATGCGTAGTTCGAGAAACGGCGAGACGGCAGGACGACTCCACCCATACCGCGTCTGAGTCCGATGGCGCGCCTTCTGCGTTCGTTGTGGCAGAACGCCAACCTTTATTGGGCGCGAAACCAGGGCCCGATCCGCAATTTCCGCGGCCGCTATTCTTCGATCCGGGTCAGCAGCGCGGCTCCGCCCAGGCCGTGCATCTGGCTGAGAATCCAGCGTTGTCGGGAACGCACGTAGGGCGAAGGTGCGTTCACGCGCATGCGCTTAGGGCTCGGCAGCACGGCGGCGAGCAGTGCGGCGTTGCGGCCCGTGAGCCTCGCCGGTGCTTTGCCATAGAAGATCTCGGCGGCCGCGCCGACGCCGAAGACGCCGCGACCGAACTCCGCGATGTTCAAATAGACCTCCAGGATGCGTCGCTTTGGCCACAGGGTCTCAATCAGCGCCGTGAGGTAAGCCTCGAATCCTTTGCGAACCCAGCTCTGCCCTGGCCAGAGAAACAGGTTCTTCGCCACCTGCTGGGAAATCGTGCTCGCGCCGCGCAGACGCCGGCCGCGTTCACGATCTTCCAGCGCATCATTAATGGATTGCAGGTCAAAGCCATGATGCTCCGTAAAGGTCTGATCCTCTGCGGCGATCACGGCGAGCTTCATGGCGCCGGAGATCTCGCGCCAATCCGTCCAGCGATGAGGGATGCGTTCGCCGGTCTGCCAGCGTTCGCGAAGCATGAAGGCGGACGTGGGCGGATCGATCCAGCGCAGCATGAGCACTGTGCTTGCCGTCAGGCCGACAAACGCCAGCAACGCGCATCCCGCGATACGGCCCGCCGCGCGCAGCGTTCTTGAGAGATGCATACGATCAAACCGCGCCGAATGTGAGCTGTTCGATATTGCGATAGCGCCGTTTGGCTAAAATCGCTGTTATGTCTAAAAAACGGCCGGATCCGGCCGATACGAATACGAAAAAGCGGATCACGTGGAGATGCCATGACTAAAAAACGGATCGGACTCGCGCTCGCGACGGCTCTTGGAATGTTTCCCGTCGCGGCCGCACTCGCAGAGGAAGGATTCTACTTCGGGCTTGGCGGCGGCGCGTCCATGTGGGATCTGCCATCGAAATCTGAGTTTGACGCCATTCTCGGCGGCATCCCTGCAACAACGTCGCTGGAGGACGTCGGCGAGGCCTGGGGGCTGCAGGTCGGCTACCGCTGGGTTCCGTGGTTCGCAGCGGAAGTCGGCTACATCGATTTAGGCAAGGGGCTCTACGAAGCAGATCTGACCAGTACGACCCTGCGTTATTCCGTGCGCTATTTGAGCGCCGGGCCCACAGTTTCTGCGCTCGGCATGTTGCCGTTGGGTGAGCGCTTCGATCTGCACGCGCGCGCCGGGGTTTACTTTGGCGACACTCGCGTGCGCGAGCGCATCGAAGATCGAATGACGGGCGACTTTATGTCCTTTGAGGGGCAGGCGAGCGAGAAAGACCTGTTCGGGGGCGTGGGCATCGCCTGGAATATCAATGAAGCGTATTCGCTGCGCGCCGAATATCAGCACTTCATCGACGTCGGCGATGAGGATCACACCGGCGAACAAGACATCGATTTTCTGTCCTTCATCGTACTCTTTCGCTGATGCGAGCCGCGGCCAGCGACACGTTGCTGGCCGCGGTCCTGTTCGCCCGCGATTACTTCTGCGGCTCCACGCGCCGAACCGATTCGATGGTTACGGCCTCTACGGGCACGTCCTGATACATGCCCTTAGAACCAGTCTTTACGGCTGCGATCGCATCAACCACGTCCATCCCTGAGTCCACGCGTCCGAATACAGCGTAGCCGTAATTTCCCGGTTTGTGGTCCAGGAAATCATTATCGACCACGTTGATGAAGAACTGCGAGGTTGCGCTGTCGATCTCGCTCGTACGCGCCATCGCAAGAGTGCCGCGTTTGTTGCGCAGGCCATTGGCCGCTTCATTCTTGATAGGCGCATGACCGCGCTTGGTCTTGAGATCCGCCGTCAAGCCGCCGCCCTGAATCATGAAGCCGGGGATGACGCGATGGAAAATCGTGCCGTCCAAGAAGCCTTCGTCTGCGTACCGCAGGAAATTCTCCACCGAAATCGGCGCCTGCTTTTCGAACAGCTGAACCGTGAACGCGCCTTTGGAAGTTTTGAATTCGAGCATGAAGAATACCTGTGAAGCGGATGGCGAATAGCGCTGGCGGTTAGTTGGGCGCGGAGCCGAATCCCGCGCTTATGTGCGCACACCCGATATGGTTTACCGAACCACTAACCGCTTCCAATCTGACCTTCCGTGACTCGCTCGCAGCCGGCCAGATCGGCGTGCGAGCGTACGTGAGTGAAGCCGTGACGCACAAGCCGATCGCGCACGGCTGCGCCCTGGCGCCAGCCGTGCTCCAGCACGAGCCAGCCCTGCGGGCGCAGATAACGCGGCGCCTCGGCTATGATTGTCGTCAGCGCCTCCAGGCCAGTACGTCCGGCGAACAAGGCGCCGACCGGCTCATAGCGCCGCACGTTCGCATCCAACTCGGGATCGTCCATTGCGATATAGGGCGGATTGGCGGCGATGAGGTCGAATTGCTGACCCGCCAGCGGTTCGAACCACGATCCACAAACGAAGGTCGCATTGCTCAGCCGCAGCCTCGTCGCGTTGCGAACGGCGATGTACAGCGCCTCCTTCGATGCGTCCACCCCGAGGACGCCAGCCCCGGGACGTTCGCTCGCCACTGCCAGCGCGATGGCCCCGCTGCCGGTCCCCAAGTCGGCCACGCGCGTGGGCGCGTCCCGATCGAGGTGAGCCAGCGCGCGCTCCACGACGAGCTCCGTTTCCGGACGCGGGACGAGCACCGCCGGGGTGACTTCCAGCAGCAGCGACCAGAATTCCTGCTGCTCTCGTATGTATGCAACGGGCTCGCCTCGCAGCCGCCGCTTTACGAGCTGCTGAAACGACCAGCCTGCGGCGGGCGGCAGTTCGCGTTCGGGATGAGCTCGAAAATCGGTGCGTGAAAGGCCCGTCACGTGCTCAAGCAGCAATTCCGCATCCAGGCGAGGCGAACTCGAGGTGCGCGACAGCATGGCGGTCGCGGTATGCAGCGCATCGGAAACAGTCTGCGACGAAGTTGCGGCGGGCATTCGGCGGTGCAGGTCACGTAAGATTCGCAGCAGCGTAGCCGATATTTGCGCGCTGGCGCGAGCCGAAGCCGCTCACGCCATCTCGCCCAGAGGAGTTTCCATGCACGTTTACGACAACGCCGTCGAAATGATAGGCCGCACGCCGATGCTGCGCCTTCAGCGCTTCGATATCGGTCCATGCGAGCTGTTTCTGAAGCTCGAATACATG
>DATAFY010000444.1:0-9149 GCA_036257205.1 Steroidobacter sp.
ACCGTGATTCACTGGGACGCGCATGTCCAGCTGCCCGTGAACGATGAGCGTGGGCGTCCTGAAGTTCGCCGCGTTCATGTGCGGTGAGTTGCGATTGAACCGCTCGAAGTCCTCCCAGTACTCGCCGAAGCGTTTCTTCAAGGCGCCGTAGTCGCTCGCGTACTGTGCATATGAATCGTAGACAGCCGCGTGCGCAATGAGGGTCTTGAACGGATGGGGTCTGCCGAGCAGGACCGCGGCGAGATAGCCCCCGAAGCTGCCGCCGCCTGCCGCCATTCGCTCAGCGTCGATCCACGGCTTCGATGCAAACCACTCCGCCGCCCTGAGCGTGTCCTGATGCGGCAGCTGCGCCCATTCTTTCGTGATCGAGTCCGTCCATGCCTGCCCGAAACCGCTGGAGCCGTGAAAGTTGTGCCAGGCGGTTACGTAACCCCAGTTCGCGAACACTTGGGCGTTCCAGCGCCACTGGTATCCATCGTCGACCGCATTATGCGGCCCGCCGTGCAGCAGCAGGTACAGCGGCCATTTGCGGTCAGGCGTGAAATTCGGCGGATAAACGATCCACATCTGTACAGGCTCGCCGTTCGCCCCCTCGTAGCTCACGCTCTCATAGCGGCCTTGCGTCAGTTTCGCGAGGGCGGCGTCATTGAAATCGGAGAGTTTGGCGGCGGCGCCCGTACGCGGGATGATGCTGACGAGCGTGGGCGGTTCGACGAAGCTTTGCCTCAAGCCAACGATGACCGGTCCGCTGCCCGCGAGGGCGAGCGAACTGAAGCTTGCGTCGCGCGTGACCGGACGCGGCTCGCCTCCCGAGACGTCAAAACGATAGATGCGCCGCGCGCCGGCGTCGTCTATCGAACCGAACAACGCGTGCGAATCCGGCGACCAGACCAGTCCCTCAGCCGACCGGTCCCAGTTTTCCGTCAGATTGCGCGTTTTCTGAGTGCGTCGATCGAAGAGCATGAGCCGCGCGCGGTCGGCGTAGAAGCCCTTGATCAGCTGCCGGCCGAACGCGAGCAGTCGGCCGTCCGGGCTATATCGAGGCGCGAAGTCGTCGGCCGTGTTGTCCGCCGTGATGTTCCTCGCCTGGCCGCTCTCGAGCGACAACACGTAGATGTCGAAGTTCTGATCGACGCCGGTATTGTCGCTGTCCGCCGCGAACGCGATCTCGGTGCCGTCGGGCGAGATGTCATACGAGCGCTCATCGGGCTCAGCCGGATCGAGCGGAACGCCGGCCGCTCGCGTTAGCGCCTGCGGCTCGCCGCCCTCGAGGTCCACGGCATAGACGTGGGTCTCCCGGTGATCCATATACCGATCCCAATGTGTGACCGGCGACTTGTCCCAGACCTGCGCCGTCATCTTGCGCTCCTCGCGCTCCTTCATCCGCTGTTCCATCTCGGGCCAGGTCTTTGCGTCCGTAAACACCTGCGTCAGAAACGCAATGCGCCTGGAGTCAGGAAACCATTTCGGCGCACTGACGCCTGTCGGCACGTCGCCAACGCGCCGCGCTTCACCCCCGTCCACGGCGATGACATAGAGCTGCGGCTGTTTGTCTTCGCCGCGTTTGGACACGAACGCGATGAGTTCGCCGTCGGGACTCCAGACCGGCGATGAGTCGGCGCCCGCATCGCTGGTCAGCTGGCGGGCTTTTCCCGGCTTGGTCGGAATGAGCCACAGATCGGTTTCCGCCTTGTTGTTCTCGATGTCGTAACGGGTAACCGGCGCGACGGCCAGACGCCCGTCCGGCGAGATCGCGGGGTCGCCGACGCGTTTGAGCCCCCACATCGCTTCCGCTGTGAACGGATCGGCATGCGCGGCAGTGAGTGCGGCCAGCAACATGACGAACAACGCGGGGCGGCGCGTTGCGCGCTTATGACAACTCATCTTGCTCATTCGTCACCCCAGGAATGGACAGCGCAGTCAAACGAAGTCACCGGCGATCCGATCGCGGTCGATCAGTGGCGGCGCGTGCGTGTTGGGAAGGAGAACGCCGGCCGCGAGGGCTGACAGTCTAAGGAAGTTTTCCATCGCGCGACTAGACGGCTTGCGCCGGTACGAACTGCGGCGCGACCGCACAAGCTCATGAACGACAATGCAATCCTCGCCGCAGTCCTGGTTCCGAGAGGCATGCGCCGCACGCTTGTGCAACCTGAGAAGTGCATCCATCTCTTGGCGACTAGCGCTACGTACACTTTGACCATCGATGCGCATTCTCACCGCCAGCGGCCGTCGCCTGCGCGTCGCTGTAGCGGCTTGTGAAGCGCAAACATTGAGGACCGTTTAGTGATCCACATCAGACATCGCAGCCGTTTGCCGTTGCCGCAGCCCGCCGTCGTCCATGTGCGCAGGTCCTACGCAGAATGCCGGACCGGACAGATGCATTTGTGGACAGCCTATCCTTCGGGCGGAGGATTCGATGAGCGCACGCCGCTCATCTGCCTGCATCACGGCGGCGGCTCCGGTCGTTTCTTCGCCCCGATGCTTCGCGAACTGGGGCAGGACCGCAGCATCTACGCGCCGGACCTGCCGGGACACGGATCCTCGGACGCCGCCGGCGGCAAGGCGGGCTTCGGGGAATTCGCGGGCGGCGTGGGCGACTTTCTCGACAGTTTGCGTCTGCGCACCGTTGATGTGTTCGGGTATCACTTCGGCGCGCAGGTGGCGGCTGAGCTGGCGATCGCGCGACCTCAGCAGGTTCGAAGAGTGATGTTGTGGGCCATGCCGGCCTACACGGCTCAGGAGCGGGACGCGCTTCCTCAGTACACAAGTCCGCCTGGCTCGCGAGACGACGGCGCGGACGTCGTCGACCATTGGCGTCGGCTGGTCGAGCGCCGCGGACCGGGGGTTCCAATCGCCGCGATGGCCGAAGACTTTGGGGACCGACTACGCGCGGGCGCCCACGGCGCCAAGGCTTTCGCCGCTGCGCTCGAATATACCCCGGCCGAACGATTGCCCCTCATGCGCCAGCCCACGCTGGTGCTGCGCCTGCGCGATGAGTTTTGGGATCATGCTCCGCGCGTACGCGCTTGCCTTCCAAACGGCTCCATGCTCGATCTACCCGACCATGGCGAAGGGTTCATCAGCGCGGCGCCCCAGCGATTCGCTTCGGTGGCGCGGGAGTTTCTCGATCGCTGAGCGCTTGCGCGTTCCCGCGCGTTGCGGCGGGATTACAACATCCGCTCCCAGCTCCAGGCGCACGCCAGCCCGGCGATCGCGCACGTTGCGGCCCAACGCCCGGCAATGAGGGCGGCGGTCCGTCCGGGCAAACGAACAGCGAAGGCGAGATCGAGCAGAATCGGCGCAGTCAGCGCAAGCCAGCACAGAGCGCCAAACGACGCCCCTCGCACCCACCACGGCACCGCGATCACGGCGGCCAGACCCCAGCTGAGCCAGAAGAGCACGCTAAGGCCGATGCCGCACAGCATGTGGAGCAGCGCTTCGGCGAATGCGACCGCGAAGGTCGGCGCTGCTGCGCCGGAGCCGCGGATCATCTGAACGCCAGACCAGATCACCGAGTGAGCGAAGATGCTGACCAGCCCGCTGAGGCTGCCGGTCAGCATGAGGTAGGAGAGTTCCATCGGAAAGCGGTTTGCGAGAGTCTATTCGGCGGTTTCTTGGAAAAGCTTTGGCTGACGGCGCTTACCGAAGCACGGCCTGGAGCCCCTGAATCAGTCTGTCGATTTCATCGTGCGTGTTGAACACGTGCAGCGACAGACGCACGGCCCCATTATCCGACCCCGGCCACACGAGCTGGCGTACGAACACGCGCTGGTTGCGCGCGAGCGACGCAACAACCTCAGCGGCCTGCTTCGCGCCGCTGCGGAAGGCAAGGATGCCTGCCCACAAGCCGGGACGGGCGGGCGTGAGCAACTCAACGCCCTGAAGCTGCTGCAGCCGCAAGCGCGCGTAAACCGCGAGTTCTCGCACACGCGCTTCGATCCGCGCGCGGCCGATCTGCTGCTGCAGCTCCATAGCCGCTTCAACGCCGCGCAAGGCAGGCCACACGTGCGGGACGAGGTTGCCGAGCTTGTGCAACGCCGCCGGCGCGCCTGCATGCCCAAAGTCCTCAGTGGGCGTAAACATCGGAGGCGACGCATCCATGCCGCGCGGCGCAGCCGGCCACAGGACGTCGAGCTTGTCTCGACGGACGAACAGCATTCCAGTCCCATGGCTGCCCCCGAGCCACTTATGGAAGCACGTCGCGTAAAAATCGCAGTTCAGATCGCGCATGGCGAAATCGATCATGCCCAGCGACTGCGCCCCGTCGATGATGCTGATCACGCCCTTCTGTCGCGCGAAGTCGCACAGCTCCCGCACCGGCATGACGACGCCGTCCGTGTAGTTGATATGCGAGAACATGAACGCTTTCGTGCGTTCGCCGATCGCGCCGGCGAACAGGCCCAACAATTGTTCAGGGCCTGACAGGGGCGTCGGCAACTCGATCTGTTTGATCGACACTCCGCGACGACGCGCCAGCACCAACCAGGGGCTTATGGCCGCGGGATGCTCGCGCGTGGTCGTGATGATTTCGTCTCCGGGCGCCAGGTCGAGCCCGGCCGCCACGAGCCCGACCGCTTCGCCTGCGCCTGATGTGATCTGTACCTCGTCGGCTTCGCACCCCACGAACGCCGCGACGCGCGCGGCGATGCGATTGGTTTCGCTCAGCCATTGATCCGAGGTGAAGGCGGCGATGGAAAAACTCTGGGCGTCGCGGGCCCGGTACTCCGCCGCCATGGCGGCGCGCAGCGTCGGGCCTGCGCTCGCAGCATCGAGATACGCGACCTGCGAGTCGAGCACGGGTTGCGTGCGCACCCATCGCCACAACTCTCGTGAGGAGGTCGGAATGTTCAGTAGGCCCTGGGCTCGGCCGGTTTGGCCCACGCCGAGCGCGCCGAGGGCCAACGCTCCGGCAATGAGTTCGCGTCGGCTGAGGGCGGTGGATTCGGTCATCTGATTTGAAATACTGCAGCGGCGGCGGCCATTATCGCAGGACTTTTGGCCTTTGCCCGTCGCGACGTACGACGCCTGTTGCTGTAACGTAGTCGCGGTACACAGACTCCCAGGCTCATCCAGACCCCGATGTCCCACGATTATCCCGAACGAATCCTGAAAGCGCGCGTGTACGATGTGGCGGTCGAAACCCCGCTCGAATCCGCGCCCCGGCTCTCACGCCGGCTCGGCAACGCGGTTTTCTTCAAACGCGAGGATCTGCAACCGGTTTTTTCCTTTAAGGTGCGCGGCGCATACAACAAGATCGCGCATCTCTCGGAGACAGCAGCCCGGCGTGGAGTGATCTGCGCTTCGGCCGGCAACCACGCTCAGGGCGTAGCGCTCGCCGCGAAGCGGCGCGGCATTCCGGCCGCCATCGTCATGCCGCAAACGACGCCGCAGATCAAGGTCCAGGCGGTCATCGGTTTAGGGGGCGAGGTCGTCCTGCACGGCGATGATTACGATCAGGCCTATGAGCACGCGCTTGCGCTGATGCGCGAACGTCAGCTCACTTTCATTCACCCCTTCGACGACCCCGATGTGATCGCAGGACAGGGCACGATCGGCATGGAGATACTGCGACAGAAGTCGGGCGAGGACATCGATGCGATTTTCATCCCGGTCGGCGGCGGCGGATTGATTGCGGGCGTCGCCGCCTACGTGAAGTATCTGTTTCCCAAGATCCGCATCATCGGCGTCGAGCCGGAGGATGCGGACGCGATGTTTCGCTCCGTGCAGGCGCGCCAACGCGTGAGTCTAGAGCGGGTGGGCATCTTCGCCGATGGCGTGGCCGTGCGACGCGTTGGAGAAGAGACATTTCGCCTAGTCCGCGAGCATGTCGATGAGATCCTCACGGTGAGCACCGATGAGATCTGCGCCGCGATTCAGGACGTATTCGAAGACAACCGAACCATCGTCGAGCCGGCAGGCGCGCTGGCGGTCGCCGGCGTCAAACGCTACGCCGCCCGGGAGCAAGCTCGCGACCGCTGCTTCATAGCCGTCAACAGCGGCGCAAACGTCAATTTCGATCGCCTGCGGCACGTGGCCGAGCGAGCCGACATCGGCGGGCAGCGCGAAGCGCTGATCGCGGTCGAGATTCCGGAGCAGAAAGGCAGCTTCCTGCGCTTCTGCGAAACGCTGGGCACGCGAAGCGTCACGGAATTCAACTATCGCTACGGCGACGGCGCGGCGGCGCAGCTGTTCGTGGGCCTAGCACTCTCGCAGGGCCGCAAGGAGAAGGATGCGGCCATCCAGTTGCTGCGCGAAGCGGGCTACAAAGTGGTGGACATGAGCGGCAACGAAATGGCGAAGCTGCACGTGCGCTACATGGTGGGCGGGGCCGCTCGCGGCATTCAAGACGAGCGACTTTTCCGGTTCGAGTTCCCGGAGCGTCCTGGCGCGCTGCTCAAATTCCTGCATGCGATCGGCACGCAGTGGAACATCACCCTGTTCCACTACCGCAATCACGGCTCGGACTACGGTCGTGTGCTCGCAGGCATTCAGATCCCGCGCGCGGACGATTTTGATTTCGATCTGCACGTCCGCGAGCTCAAGTACGTCTACACCGAGGAAACCGACAACCCGGCGTACCGGATGTTTCTCGCGGCCGCTGACCGGACCTCGACGCACAGCGCAGAGCGATTCGCGGGGGAGCGGTAGTCGATACCGCGGCGCTTACTGGCGAAGTTGATCGAGCGCGGCCCTCGCCTCCAGGGTCGCTGCGGCGTTTTCACCCTGCACCCTGACGAGAATCGGAAAGCTTTCCTCGAGCAGCGGTCGAGCCTCCTCGCCTCTACTCTGGGCGGCGAGCAGGCGTCCCAGAGAACTGCGTGCGCTCGCGATCGTCGGGCTGTCCGGGCTCAGCGATTTTTGAGCGATCGCAAGCGCTCTGCGCAGCTGCGGCTCCGCTTCATCCAGGCGCTTCTGTTCAAGGTGCGCTCGCCCCAGGCCGGCGAGCGCCGAAGCCACGTAGGGATGGTCCGGGGGGAGCGATCGCGTATAGACGTCCAGCGCAGCCCGGAAATCGGCCTCAGCCTCAGCGAGGGCGCCGCGGTCGAGCCGCAATAGACCGAGACTCACGAGGTCGTGCCCGACCAGCGGATGCCGATCGCCTCGCGCTTTGCGGTTACGCTCGAGCACGCTTCGCAGCACGGCCTCTGCCTGCACGAAGTCGCGTTTGCGGTGTAGAAAGCGTCCGTAGTTCGCCAGCGCGTCCAGCGTTTGCGGGTGGGCGTCCCCCAGCGCTTTCCTGAGGACCTGGATGGACTCGGCGTACAACGGTTCGGCCTGTGCAAGCCGGCCTTGCATCTGCAGCGCGATGGCGAGATTGATCAGGTCGACGCCGACGGTTGGATGATCCGAACCGAACGCCTGCCGGTCGATCTCGAGCGCAGCGCGGTGGAGCGTCACTGCGCTGTCCAGCTGGTCGCGAAATACGTGCAGCCCCGCAAGTTCGTTCATTACCAACGCGGCGTCCGGGGTGCGTTCCCGCCCGTGCTGCCGGAAAACGGCAAGGCTCTGTTGGTAGTGACGCTCCGCGGAATCGAACTCGCCCCGGCGCTGCGCGAGTTTGGCGCGCTCCATCAGAAGCGGCGCCAGCTCAACGGCCTGCGGCCCGAGCAACTCGCGCTGCATCGCCAGCGCGGCCGACAGTCTGTGCTCGCACCCGGTGAAATCGCCGCGCTCGCACAACGCCCGGCCGAGCTCGCCGAGAGCGTTGGCGACCTGTGTATGAGGCGTCCCGTGAATACGCATACGGGCGGCGAGCGCCTCCTCGAGCACGGGGACGGCGTTTGCGTGCAGCCCGAGGCTGTTATAGACGCGACCGATCGTTGCGAGCAGCGTGGCGCGGGTTTCGGGTTGGTCCGTTAGCCCGACCGCGACGCGGCGAGCTCCGATATCGAGCAGCTCACGAGCGGTCACCTGATTGCCGCGGCTGTGCGAGGGATCCGAGAGCTCGAACAGTTCGACCAGAAATGAGGAGACCTGTTCAGCGCGGGTGCGTTCGGCGTTCGAAGCGTCGCGCTCGTACGCGATGCGCTGCGCTTGCACGAACGTGATGACCGCGAAGACCGTGAGCGTCACGACCGCCGCGACCGAGGCAGCCACGGCGAGCGCGTGACGAGAAATGAACTTGCCCGTGCGATAGAACCAGGAATCGCTGGAGGCCATGACGGGTTGGCCGGTCAGATGGCGCTCTATGTCGGCGCCGAGCTGCTCCGCCGAACTGTACCGGCGCTCGGGTTCTTTGCGCAGCGCCATGGCGATGATGTTGTCCACGTCGCCTTGCAGTTCGCGCCGGAGCCGGGCGGGCGTCGTCGAGCGGCTCGTGACGATGTCCTTGAGCGATTCGGGCGATTGCGCGCCCGTCCGCGCGACCATGGCGCTAGCGGCTAGGGGTTCCTGCTCGAGGAGGATGCGCTCCATATCGAGCAGGCTGGCGCCGATGAATTGAAAAGGTCGGCGCCCGGTCAGCAACTCGTACAGCAGCAGGCCGAGCACGTAGATGTCGCTTGCGGTGGTGACCACATCGCCGCGCACCTGCTCGGGGCTGGCGTGCGCCGGCGTCATGACGCGGTAGTCCATGTGCGTCATCGCAAGAGTCTGTGCGCTGTGTCGCACGTCGAGGAGCTTGGCGATGCCGAAGTCGAGAAGCTTAGGCTCTCCCTCGGGCGTGATCAGGATGTTGTTCGGTTTGAGGTCGCGGTGAACGATCAGGTTCTGATGTGCGTAATGCACAGCGGAACAGATCTTGCGCACCAGTCTTAGCCGTTCCTGTGCGGCTAGACGCCCACGATCGCAGTAGACGTCGATCGGCTCGCCCTGGATGTATTCCATGACCAGATAGGGCGTTCCATCCGGCGTTCGCCCGCCGTCGAACAGCCGGGCGATGTTCGGATGCTGAAGGGTCGCGAGGATTTGTCTTTCCAGACGCAAGCGGCTTTGAACCCGCGGCGAGAATGCGCCCGCGCGCACGAGCTTGATCGCGACCCGCTGCTGATACTCCTCGTCAGCGCGCTCGGCTAGGTAGACATCGCCCATGCCGCCGGTCCCGATCCTGCTCACGATGCGGTACTGGCCGAGACGTTGGCCTTCGAGCGATTGCGGCGGCGCCTCGTCCTCGATGCGTTCGACGAAATCATCCGCGAGCGCGAGCAAGA
>DATAFY010000436.1:0-2116 GCA_036257205.1 Steroidobacter sp.
ATTTTTCGCCGACCATGATCGCCGCGTCGGACAAGGCTCGGTGTTTGGAACCGTTGCCCGCTGGGTGAACGACAGAATGGTCGTGATCCATCCAGCCGCGCTCGAGGCCGAACGCCTTTTCGATCCGGCGTGCAAACGGGCTGCCCATGCGGCGGCCCTTCCAGCGCGTGATGATCTGGCTGACGTACGCGGAGTTCGTTTTCATCTGGCGCGCGAACTCGGCCTGCGACTCACCGCGGGACTTCATCAGTTGCTGCAAGTTGCGCAGCCGGATCTCGCCGATGTCCATGGCCCTTGATATAGCACCGCGCGAAATGGGCGAGACGCGACGCCTGTCTCAAAGCCGCGGCAAACTCCACCGATGTGACCCTTACCCAAGAGCGCTGGCGACGCGATCGGCCGCTCAGGCGGCGTGGGGACATATCGGGCCTCGGGCGGCCCGTAGCGTAAGCGCTCGAGTAACGCCGCCCTCCCGATTCTGATTGAGGTTTGATGAGATGTCGCGGTTTCCTTGCGGAGGGACGCGACATGTTGAAGCGAGAGGATCGAGCGGCGAAGGCCGCACAGTGGCTCGAGCACTTGCGAGCGTGGCGCAGTTCGGGCGAGCCGCTGGCGGCGTACGTTCGGCGGCAGGATCTGCGGTTGTGGGAAGCGTATCGGTGGCGCCGGCTGCTGCGGCGCGACGGACTGTGGAGCGAGGCGACGGCGCTGAGGAGATCGGCATCCGTGCCGGTGCGCTTCGCGCGCGTCGAGCGGCGGGACGCAGCGCAAGTCATCGCCGCACGAGGCGCGCCGTCGCTGCTGCTGCGGCTGTCGTTGGCGAACGGCCGGCGCGCCGAACTGGAAGTCGCCGACGTCGAGCAACTCGTCGATTTCGTCGTGACGCTGGAGCGGCGGGCGTGATGCGCCCGGCGCCCGAGGTAATGGTGTACCTGTGCGTGGCGCCGGTGGACATGCGCAAGCAGGCGAACTCCCTCGCGTTGCTCATCGAGCAGGGGCTCGGGCGCAACGTGTTCGAGGCCGCGCTGTACGTTTTTTCGAACGCACGCCGCGATCGCGTGAAGATCGTTTACTGGGAGCGCAACGGCCTGGTGCTGTGGTCGAAGCGCCTGGAGCGGCAGGATCGGTTCCTCTGGCCGGGCGGGTCGCTCGGTGAGACGGTGTCGATGACGGGCCGGGAGCTGAACGCGCTGTTGGACGGCTTCGATGTGTGGCGCCGCGGACACCGCGAGTTGTTGCTGCAGCGTATCGGCTGAAGTGCTCTGGAGCCTGTAAATATAGGCTTTTCTGCGTGCATCATATGCACACGCATGCGATACTTCGCGCATGCTCGAGGGCATCGCGTCGATCGCTGAAGGGGATGCGCAAGCGCGCGTCGCGTTCCTCGAGTCGGAGTTGGCGGCGCGCGATCAGCGCATCCGCCTGCTGGAAGAAGCCCTTCGGGTTCTGAAGGCGGATCGCTACGGGGCGAGCCGCGAGAAGCTCGGCGAAGCGCCGGGGCAACGCGGACTGTTCAACGAGGTCGAGGCGACCGTCGAACTCGTCGAGGTGGTCGGGGTCGAAGCCGAGCTTGCGGCCACGCCGCTGCGCGCGACAAAGCCCGCGACGGGCAAGCCCGGCCGCAAGGCGCTCGCTGGTCATCTGCCCCGGATCGAGGTCCGCCACGAACTGCCCGACACCGAGCGCACCTGCGACTGCGGCACACCGCTGACCGAGATCGGCGCCGAGGTCAGCGAGCAGCTCGACTACGTGCCGGCCCGGATCCAGATTCTGCGCCACGTGCGGGTCAAGTACGCGTGCCCGGGCTGCGAGCAGTGCGTGAAGACGGCGCCGGGTCCGGCGCAACTGCTACCGAAGACCAATGCCGCGCCAGGGTTGCTCGCGCATCTGGTCACTGCCAAATACGCAGACCACCTGCCTTTGTATCGGCAGGAGGCGATCTTCGAGCGCCACGGGGTGCGCCTGCCGCGGGCGACCCAGGCCGCGTGGATCATCGGCCTGATCGAACCGCTGCAGCCGCTGCTGAACCTGCTCGATGAGCGGTTGCGCAGTTCGGGGTATACCCGCATGGACGAGACCCCGGTGCAGGTGCTGAAGAGCGCGAAGGCGCCGAACG
>DATAFY010000518.1:0-3555 GCA_036257205.1 Steroidobacter sp.
ATCGACGCCGATGTGGGCCGCATCGAATTGCACCGAGGCCCATGTGAAGGACAGCCCGCCGCTCCAATAGGAGTAGCCGTCCTGCGCCAGATCGTGCAGGTCATAGCGGCCCACGCCTGCAAACACCGACCAGCGGGCCCCGATCGGCTGCTCGATCATCAGCTCGTAAGCGACGGCGCGGCCGTGAACGGGTCCATAGGGGTAAAGATAGAGGGAGGCGTTCGGAGACCACGCGACTGAGGCTGTAACGCGCTGCTGAAAACTCAAGGACGCGCTCAGTTCGTCGTAGTCGTAATCGACCTTGCTGCGCTCGTTCAGGTATTCGCGGTGAGCGACGCTGAGCGTTGCGTCCCAGGCGGCGTCCCACGACCAGCTCCTGGCTGCGTGCAGATCGACTTCGTACCCGTTGCCTGCGTCGCGGTCCAGGTCCACCGTCGAAGTCCACACGCCTGCGCTCCATCCCGATGCGGGGTGCAGCTCGAGACCGGCATACGCAGCAGGTTGGCCATCGCTTCGCGTTACGCCGCGATAGACGTAGTCGGTCGCGGCGCCCAGGGAGACAGTCCATTTCTGCTGCGCGTGTACGCCAGCCGCAGCTCCCAGTTGCATGAGCACAAGGCCGCTCTGGAGCAGAATTCGCTGCCTCGTGGAAAGTGAGGCGCTTGAGGTCGCCATAGGAGCGCAGAGGATTGCCTGAGCCCAGTATACGGCGGTCGCATTCGCACGGATTGCCTCCGCACGGACTTGATCGCCGCACGCCCGTCGGCAGTCGCCCCACATCGTACGTCATGGTCTTCGGCAGCGGTCCCGCGGACCCCCCGTTGAAACTTGAACACGTAAGTGTCCGCAGACACGCAGATGGTTCACGTTCCAAGGCGTGAGGTTATCGGCGGGCCGCGTGACGTGATGAATTGTGCACCGCCCAGTCGTGCTTGATGCCGGCGTGGTGGGAGAGCCCGAAGAGGCGGGCGTCGACGATGACCCAGATCGCCCATGCTGATCACGACGATACTTGATCGTCCCTATGAGATCGCACAGCGCGCCGAAACGGACGCGGGTGTGGAAATAATTTCACGCAGTCATGTTCATAACTTCGATCTCCGCCTTGACCCACGCGCGCCGGCGCTCGCGAAAACTGGAAACGGGCCGATCGGAGCACCGACCAGGCCAGCCCGCTTGCCGCAACTGTTCGGGTGTGAGCGAAGCGGGCAATGCACGCAAGATTGCGCCGCCGTCGTATTCCTCTCTCAATGCTGGCCGTGACGGAGGCTGCAGCGCGCGGGCCCGCAGTTCCGCTGCAAAGCTGCGGGCGGAAGAACCTTTGGGGCGGCCCACGCCCTCGGAGTTTTGAAGAACACAAAGCCGCGAAGCGCATCCTCGCGAGGAGCGGCTTCGCCGCGAAATCGAACTCGGCGGATCAGCGCGCGGCCGTGCGCATCTTCTCCGCGTTTTTCTCGAGCGTAGCGAGCTCTTGGACCTCGACCGCCCAAGAACGCTCCTCGATCTGATGCACTTCCACGGATCCTGCCTGCGCTTTTCTTGTTGGATGGTCGAGCAGTACAACCGAACCCCACAGCACGGCGCCCACGAGCGCGAACGCGCCGGCAACGCCAACAATCCTTCGCGATTCGATCACCATGATTCCTCCTGTATCCGCAGTCCTCGCTGCGGTTGCGCATGGGCCGCGCTCCAGCGCGACGGCGCATCAAGACCAATGTTCGGATTGCACATTAATCCTTTGGCGGCGTGGAACCGTGCGTCGCATCACACAGGCGTTTCGGCGACGAGAAACCGAGACTTATGTCTCAGCTCAGGCCAAGTCTCCTGAAGCCGCCACCCATGTTTTGTCATATCGAGGCGGCCGAATGAGTGTTTTCGCCAAGGCTTGCTCTGCGCGGTTCACCCGCAAGGTTGACGAACCCCATCAACTCAGCGTCTTTCTGCGTTCGCGCCAGGTCCGCGCATCGTGCTCACACCTTCTGTTCAGGGGATTGCTGATGCACCCGTGCTCGTGTTGCTCAATTGAAGCATGCAGGCTGTCTGCGGCTTTGGGCCGACGAGTTCTTCAGGCTCCCGCCGGCAAAGCGGCCGTCCGAAACTGCCAACCAGGTATTAGTCGCCCGAAACTGTGACGCACTACAGTCGGGCGTCGCGGACAACATAAGTTGAATCGATCCGCTGCTGGGAGCACGACCGTGGGAATCTCCGAGACAATCGTTGCGGCGATGATCGGCGCGATCGCGACGGTCAGCACGGCGCTTTTCCAGCTGTTCACTGCGCTGCGCAGCAAGACGAAAGTCGACGCCCGTCCGAAACGGGGTATGACGACGCGCTCTGTACTTGCCGTGCTGGCCTTGATGATCGCCTCGGCAACCGGAGGGTTCCTGTATTCCGAGCTCATCAAACAGGGCCGCGGCGAGGATATGCGCGCAATGCGTGAGGAGCTCAAGGAGCTCAAAGAGCTCACGGCGCGAGTGGCGAGCGAACAAACGCCGGCGCCGCGTGTGGAGCTGAGCGCACCCGCGCCGATCGAATCCCGTCCGGGACCTGTACCTGCAATGGCGCGCAGCCCGCAAGTCGTCGAGTCGGCGGCTTACGTGCCCGCCTGCCGCAAGCCTGCGGCAGGCGCATGCGCCGAGACCGATGCCCAACAACTTGCCCTGTGCGCAACCGTGCCAGCCCGTGCGCGCGTGGAGGGCGTCGACTTGTTCGTGCAGGCTGACGCGGTGCAAACCGCGTGGGACGAGCATCGCGTGCGATTTGAGCAGGATCTCGGCGGGGCGCGATTTACAGGCGGGTCGTTCGAGTATCCGCAGGGCGAAAATCAGAAAGCCGTTTGCGTGAATTTCATGCATTGGAGCGCCGATCATTCGCATATCGCGCGCATCCTCGTGCGGTACGGCGAGGAGGCTGCTCCGGAGCTCGATTCGCCTGCGGAAGTGCAGCGCTCCCCCGCACAGAGCCCGGCAGTGATCGCGGCAGACGCCCTAACGCCCTTCCCTTAGAGCGCCGCGTTTGCCGGAAGCTGCAGCCGCCGAGTCGGGCCAGAGCCGGCGCCTCGCGACTCGGCTCATTACTTTTGCCTGCTGAACAAGAGAAGGGGTTTTCCATGTTTGGACAAATGATGGATCACCCGCTGTTGATCAGCGCGGCTCGGCCTGGAACACGGCGATCGCATCGCCACGCTGGCCTGGAACGACTTTCGGCATTTCGAGATCTACTACGGCGTCTCTTGTTCAGGGTTCATCTGCCATACGATCAATCCGCGGCTATTCGAGGATCAGATCGCCTACATCATTAACCACGCCGAGGATCGCTGGCTGTTTCTGGATCCCGCGTTTCTGCCGCTGATCGAGAAACTGCAGCCGCAGCTCCCGCAGCTCGAAGGTTGCGTCGTGCTGTGCGACCAAGCGCATATGCCCGCCACGAAACTGCCGAGGACGTGCAGCTACGAAGCACTCATCGGACAGGAATCGGCGGATTTCGAATGGCCAGAATTCGACGAGCGCACCGCGAGCTCGCTCTGCTACACGTCGGGCACGACGGGCGATCCCA
>DATAFY010000523.1:0-6342 GCA_036257205.1 Steroidobacter sp.
GGCGGTTGGTCCCGATCAATTCGACGCAGTCAGCCTCGGGCGCCGATGAACGCAAATCCTCGCAAGATCGGCCGAACGCATTAGATGATCAGAGGGAGTGATCCATGGCCAAGGATGCGCAGCTCGAAACCTACTGGGACGAGGCGGCCTCGTGGGATGCGGATCGTGCGGCGGCGGCGCAGCGAAGCGCGCGAGCGGCATGGTGCGTGGCTGGTGGCGCGGGCGCCTGTGCGACGTTGTCGGCCGCCGCGCTCTTCGCGCTGCTGCCGCTGAAGCGCGTCGAGCCGTTCGTGATTCGCGTGGACAATACGACGGGGCTGGTGGATGTGGTGCCCGTGTTCGTAGGCAACGCGGAGTTTCCGGAAGCCGTGACGCGGTACTTCCTCCATCACTACGTGACGGTGTGCGAGCGGTTCAATTTCTCAACCGCCGAAAGCGACTATGAGGAATGCGGGGCGTTTCATTCGACCGCGCGCAATCAGGCGTGGTCGGCGGCCTGGAACCGAACGAATCCGAACTCACCGCTCAACGTGTACAAGGACGGCACCACGATTCGTGCGCAAGCGACCTCCATCAGCTTCTTCGTCCGCGCCAATGGCCTCAACGATCTGGCGCAGGTGCGCTACATCAAGAGCAAGCGATCGGGTGCGGGCGGGGAGGAGCAGAAGAGCTACTGGATCGCGACCGTTCAGTATGTCTATGCAGAGCCTTCGAAGCAGGCGCGGCTGCGACGCTGGAATCCGCTCGGGTTCAAGATCGTGGAGTTCACCGTGGAACAGGAGGTGCAGTCCGCGCCTTCGGGCGCTGGGTCGGGAAGTGCACTGCTGTCGGAGCGGGCGTCATGAAGCGCGTTTCTCGCAGGCTCGGTGCATACGCAGCGCTTGGAACGGCGCTGGCGCTCTCAGCAGGGTGTGAGGCGGCGCGGGCGGAGCTGTTGCCACAGCCCGGCCGGCTCGACAGCCGCATTCGCACGGCCTTGTACGATTCTGAGCAGGTCTATCGGCTGCATGCGTTCGTGGGATACCAGATTGAGCTCGTGTTCGAGGAGGACGAGAGGTTTGCGGGGCAGGGCGGCGGTGATCTGGAGGGGATAGCGTTCGGCGCGCATTCGAATCATCTGATCCTAAAGCCCCGTGCGGCGCGTGTGGGCACCAACCTGGTCATTTACACCAATCGGCGCGCCTATCGCATCGACTATCGCGTCCACTCGCATCCGCCCGATCCGCTCGTGGATGAGGTGATGTACGCCGTGCGCTTCGTGTATCCACCGACGCCGACGGCGGCCGATGAGGCCGCCGTGCGGGGAGCGCAGATCCAGCAGGCGCTGTCGACGGCGAGGAGCGCACGTGCGCGAAATTACGATTACTGGTTCTGCGGCGATGGGGGCGTGAGGCCGATCGGAGCCTTTGATGACGGCGTGCATACGCGCTTTACGTTTGATCCGCGCGCGGAGCTGCCGGTGTTGTTCGTGCTCAACGATGACGGAGCAGAGGCGCTGCTCAACTTCAACATGCAGAACGGCGAGGTTGTGGTGCATCGGGTGGCGCGTCGGTTCATCGTTCGCCGCGGTGGGCTCACGGGCTGCATCGTGAACAAGGGATATCAGGGCATCGGGACGCGCCTTGAGTCGGGAACGTTGGCGCGGGGCGTGCGCCGGGAACGAAAGGAGACACGGCCGTGAGCACGGAGGAAAGACTGCGGGCGGTTGAAGCCGAGCAGGCGAGCGCAGTGCACGCCGACGGATCGGGGCCCGCGGCGCGCGAGCCTGAAGGGGTGCTCGGTGAGCGCGGCATTCCTTCCGTGAACCGTGCGCGCTCGCTGCAGGCGCGGGTCAGCAATGTGCTCGCGATCGCACTGATGTCGACGTTGGGGATCGGGCTGCTCACCTGGTACTACACGCAGTCCTTCGCCCGGCAGTCGAAGGTGCAGCACGATGTACAGTTGAATGCACAGCAGAAGGCGAAGGGTGAGATGGCGCTGCCGGCGCTCGGTCGCATCGATCCGCCGCGCGCTGAGCCCACCGTCATTGAACGCGTCTTGGGCCCGGCGCCGGAGCCGCCGATGACGGATCTGTCAGGGTCGCTCAGCGCAATGACAGCGCCGGAGGACCGGGCGTACATCGCCGCGCGCGGGTACGGACGCGAGGCCATGAAATCGGAGGCGGAACTTGCGCACGAGCGGCGTCTTGCAGGGCCCGCCTTCCTCTTGCATGCGAGCGCCGCAGATGAGGGCGCGACGCAGCTCGAGGCGGCGACGCAGCTCGAGGCGGCGACGCAGGCGAGCGGGAGGATGAGCGCCGGCGCGGCGCAGGCAGCGGGCGGACTTCAGTCGCTGCTCACGCCCACAGCCGCGCCGGCGGCATTGGCGAGCGTGCTGCCGACGCAGCAGCTGTTGCTCGCGAAAGGCTCGTTCCTTGATTGCACGCTCGAAACGGCGATTGATTCGAGCTTGCCGGGGATGACGAGCTGTGTGCTCGCGACCGACGCGTTCAGCGCGGACGGCACGGTCGTGTTGCTCGAGCGCGGTTCGAAACTCATTGGGGAAACGCGTGGGGATGTGCGGCCTGGCTCCTCGCGCGTGTTTGTATTGTGGACGCAGGCGCGCACGCCGGACGGCGTGGTGGCGCCGCTCGCGTCGCCCGGCGCCGATGAGCTGGGACGATCGGGTCTTGCCGGCGAGGTGGATCGGCACTTCTTTGAGCGCTTCGGGGCGGGGATTCTGATCTCGGTGATTGACGGGGCGGTGCAGGGTGCGGCTCAGTCCTCCAGGGATGGCGCGACGGTGATCTATAACCCCTCTGCCTCGCGCGACATGATGGCCGAGGCGCTGCGCAGCACCGTGAATATTCCGCCGACGGTGCGCAAGGAGAATGGCGATCGAATCCAGGTGCTGGTGGCCCGGGACTTGGATTTCAGGGCGGTATATGAGCTCAGGCCGACGCCCGGTCCGACAGGTGGTTAGGACCGATACATATATATATGGGCGCGAGCAGGGTTGCGGATGAGACAGACGGCCATGGATCCGCGCTGGAGCTGACGCTGCGGCCGTTGCGGCCCTGGCTTTCACTGCCGGAGGTCACGGAGCTGTGCATCAATCGGCCGGGCGAGGCGTTTCTTGAAACCGACGCGGGCTGGCGACGGGAGGCGCTGCCCTTTGCGGACTTCGACTGGTGTCGGCGTGTGGCGAAGCTGGTCGCGAATGTCTCGCGACAGCGAGTGGATGAGGAAACCCCGATTCTGTCGGCGTCGCTGCCGAGCGGTGAGCGCGCGCAGATCGTGCTGCCGCCCGCGACCGCTTCGGGGTGTGTTGCCATCACGTTGCGACGCCCCTCGCACCAGGTGTGGTCGCTCGAGGAGCTGGGTGAGCGCGGCGTGTTTCGCGCGGCGCGGCGGGCGAGCGAGGCGATCGATGAAACCGAGCAGCAGCTGCAGCACCTCCTCGATCGGCGCGAGTACGCGTCCTTCATGCGCCTAGCGGTGAGGAGCCGCAAGAACATCGTGGTGTCCGGGCCGACCGGAAGCGGCAAGACGACGTACACGAAGGCGCTCATCCGGGAGATTCCATCGCAGGAGCGGTTGATTACGATCGAGGATGCGCAGGAGCTGGTGCTCGATCGCCATCCGAATCATGTGCGCCTCTTCTATAGCAAGGATGATCAGGGTCTGGCGCGGGTGACGCCGAAGCAGCTGCTCGAATCGTGTCTGCGCATGCGCCCGGATCGCATCCTCCTGGCGGAGCTGCGTGCGGAGGAGGCGTTCGACTATTTGCGCAATGTGAACTCCGGACATCCGGGGTCCATCACGAGCGTCCATGCGGCCAGCGCAGAGCTTGCCTTCGAGCAGCTCGTGCTGCTGGTCAAGCAGAGTCGCGGCGGACAGGAGCTCGCGCGCTCGGATATCAAGCAGCTTCTGTACCTGCTCGTGGACGTCGTCATTCAGTTCGGGGTCGAGCATCACCAGCGCTTTATCAAAGAGATCTGGTATGAGCCCGCACGCAAGCGCCGCATCGCGGCGGGCGCTGACTGAGGCGCTTCGCGCCGCTAGGGCGCTACGCGCGGCGCTGGGCATCATGGGCGCACTGCTGCTCGCGCAGTACCTCGCGGGATACTTCTTCCTGTGGTCGATCGGACAAGACCCGCGGCGCGCCACGCCGCTCACGCCCGCGCGCTACGCCTACTACTTCGCTGATCGTGAGCCTGTGCGACGACGGTTGATGTGGGCGTGCGGGGTGAGTGTGGTCCTGGTCGCTGCGAGCGCTCTGACGGCGTTCTGGCCGCGACCTCGCGCGCTGCATGGCGATGCGCGCTTTGCGAGCCGGCGGCAAATCGCGCGTGCGGGGCTGCTGGGTGAGGAGGGCGTCATTCTGGGACAGCTCGGGCGGCGCTGCCTCATGCTGCGTGGTCAGCAGGGGGTGGCGCTCGCGGCGCCGCCGCGCAGCGGCAAGGGCGTGGGCGTGGTGGTGCCCAACGCCCTGCACTGGCCGGGCTCGCTGGTGTGCATCGACATCAAGAAAGAGAATTGGACGCTCACGGCAGGGTATCGCTCGCAGTGCGGCCAGGCGTGTTACTTGTTTGATCCATTCTCGGAAGACGGGCGTACGGCGCGCTGGAATCCATTCTTCTATGTCTCAGCTGAGCCGATGCGGCGCGTGAATGACATTCAGCGCATCGCCGACATGCTCTATCCCGATCCGCCGAATGTCGATCCGTTCTGGATGGCGAGCGCTCGCTCGCTCTTCTTGGGGATTGCGCTGTATCTGTTCGAGACGCCGTCGTTGCCCAAGACGATCGGGGAGGTGTTGCGGCAGGGTATGGCCTCGGACAATGAAGGCTTCGGGCAGCACTGGAAGCGCATCATCGAGGGACGCAACAGGGGGCGCGCCTTGTCGCCGCAATGTGTGCGGGCCTTGTATGACGTAATCGATCTTGCGCCGGTGACGGCCTCGAGCATCCGCAAGACGTTCACCTCGAGGCTCGATCTATGGTTGAACCCCATGCTGGACGCCGCGACGGCGGAGAACGACTTTGACCTGCGGGATCTTCGCAAGAAGCCGATCTCGATCTACGTGGGCGTCAATCCCGACGATCTGCACCGGCTGCGGCCGGTGTTGAACCTTTTCTTTCAGCAGTCGATCGGGCTTCAAACCCGCGAGTTGCCCGAGCGCAATCCGGCGCTCAAGCATCAGGTCATGATGCTGCTCGATGAATTCACGGCCTTAGGGCGCATTCCGATCATGGCGGAGTCGATCTCCTATCTGCCGGGCTACAACGTGCGCGTGGTGCTGGTGATCCAGACCCCGGCGCAGCTGCGTGAGGCGTACGGCGCGAACGGCGCAGAGACGATGCTCAAGAGCCTGGCGGCGCGGATCGTGTTTGCGCCGAAAGACTTCAAGGACGCGCGTGAGATCTCCGATGAGCTCGGCTACACGACCGTGAAGGCGCAATCGGTGTCCAAGCCCGCTTTTGCATGGCTGCAGGGGAAGGGCAAGCGCCAGCCCAGCATCAGCGTGAGCGAGCAGCGACGGGCGTTGCTCTTGCCGCAGGAAGTCAAGGAGCTGGGCAACGATCACGCGATCATCTTCTACGAAGGTTTACGGCCGATCCGTTGTCGCAAGCTCCGTTATTACGAGGATCGACGGTTTCGGGCGCGCTTGCGCGCGCCGCCGGCGGTCGCCTCGCCCGGGCGCGTCGGGGCAGGCGTGCTCGACAGCTCGCTGGGCGACGCGAGCGAGCGACCGAAGGCGCAGGAGGTTCCGGCCGTGACGCCCGCGCCGCTCGTGCGTGAAGCGCCGCGTGAAGACGTCGATCTGCTCGAATCGTTGACGCTCGGCGCCGCCGCGATCGACGCAGAGAACGTAAAGCCGCCGCAGGTGAGCCCTCCGTCCGAGGAGGATTTGCAGGCGGCCGTGGAGAGCGTTCTGAAAAGTCTGCGGGAGAAGTAAGAAGAGGCGCGTCAACGCCGTGCGCTCTTCATGGCCCTGACATCGATCAGTTCCGTGCAGAACACGATGCCTGATGCGCGCAGCGTGAGAAGCAGAAGTTCTTTGCGGCAGAAGCCGGTGAGGAACACATGCTGCGCCGAGCCGCGCCTTCGCGGCGATACGAGCCGATCCCCGAGCGCTCGCTGAAAACCAAAACCTCCAATTCTCGTGGGGTTCAGCGTCCCTAGACGTAGGCCTCGGAGCTTCGTTTGAGATCGACGCCCCGTCGCAGTGCGTTAAGTGTTTAGACGGATCGACAGACTTACGGCTGTGAACATACTGTCCAGCGCGCTGTCGGCTCGTGAACCGTTCACACGGTGTGTGGATCGGAAAGGACCTGATCATGAGTCCCGGACTACCGAT
>DATAFY010000538.1:0-4073 GCA_036257205.1 Steroidobacter sp.
TATGCGATCGCGCTTGCTGACCTCAGTTGCCGCAATTTTCTGCTTGTGTTTCATGCTGATGCACGGTCAAACGCCCTTCCACCAGGGCGCCGTCGCCCTGCCCGAAATACTAAGCGCGGCGGACCCAGCAACCAAGTCGCCCGTATCCGGATCGCGGCCGTTCCGACTTCACCCCTGCCCGCGAGCCTCGCCTCTCCGTGAGCCTTGACAAATTCAACAACTGTTGAGTATTTTCTGGCGCCAATTCAACGTTTGTTGAATGCGTGCGGTGTGACCCGCCGGCGACGTCTCGTCAGAACTACTACGCATCAGGGGATTCATCATGAACGTCAGGCATTTGCGCGCGGCCCCGAGCATCGTGATCGCTTTGAGTTGCGCCGTCGCTGCGCCGGCGGTCTCTGCCCAGGACGACAGCGCGAAGCCGGGAATGGAGGAAGTGGTCGTCACCGCACGGCGGCGCGCCGAAAACCTGCAGGACGTGCCGATCGCCGTGACAGCGTTCACGAACGAAACCCTCACGATGCGCGGCGTGCGCGACATCAGCGAACTGGCGCAGGTGGTCCCCAGCGTCACCATTGAGCCGTCGCGGGCGACGAATTCGACCCTGACCGCGTTCATCCGCGGCGTGGGTCAACAGGATCCGCTCGCAGGGTTCGAGCAGGGCGTCGCCCTCTACGTCGACGATGTGTACATCGCGCGCCCGCAAGGCGCGCTGCTCGACATCTACGACATCGATCGCGTGGAAGTGCTGCGCGGGCCGCAGGGCACCTTGTACGGACGCAACGCGGTCGGTGGAGCGATCAAGTACGTCACTCGACGCCTCGGCGATGAGCGCGAGTTCCGCGTCAGGGCTTCCTACGGATCCTACAACCAGATCGATCTCGTCGGCGCCATGACGCTGCCGTTCTCGGAAGCGTTCCGGATCGGCGCCACCGTCGCCTCCTTGACGCGCGACGGCTACGGAGAGAACAGAACCACCGGCGATGAGCACTACGACAAGGACGTGCTCGCGTATCGCGTGAGCGCCGAGTTCCTGCCGGGCGACGACTGGCTGATCCGCCTCGCATACGATCGCACCGACGACAAGTCGAATCCCGTCGCAGGCTATCGCCCCTTCCCGGGGCGCGTCAGCGGCGCGCCTGTATTGAGCGATCTCCGCGACACGCGTGCAGGCGCGGCGCAACTGCGCTCGACAGCCGGCATCAACGGCGCCAACGAAGTCGAAGCCGAGGGACTTCATGGAACGATTGACTGGACGCTCAGTGAGCACGTCACGCTGCGCTCGATTACCGCGTACCGCGAGGACTACACGGAGTCCGTGATCGATTTCGACAGCCTCGCGACCATGGATTTCGATGCGCCGGTCGTCTATGACAACGATCAGTTCAGCCAGGAGCTGCAGGCGCTTTACAGCGCGGACAAGTGGAACGCGGTCCTCGGCTTCTACTATCTGGACGCGACCGCCTCCAATGACTTCGATGTCGTGCTCGGTCTGCTGGCGCCGCCTTTCGGCGTCACTTCTTATACCGGCGGTTCCATCGATACAGAATCCTGGTCCGCATTCGCAGACGTCACCTACGATTTCACAGAGCGCCTGGCGCTGTCGTTGGGCGGCCGCTACACGGAAGACAAACGCAGCGCGGACATATTCCGCGCCAACTACCTCGGCGTCGGCTCGCCGTTCTTCGGCAATGCGAGCGCAGTCCGCCTCGCGACGACCAGCGATTACGAAGCTTCGCGCACCTACAGCGACTTCTCCCCGAGAATCAACCTGAGCAGCCGCATCACTGAGGACGTCAATCTGTACATTGGCTACAGCCAGGGTTTCAAGGCCGGCAGCTTCGATCCCCGCGGCGCGAACTTCGCGACGCCTGAAGTCGTCAAGGGGTTCGAGCCCGAGACGCTCGACTCGTACGAGGCCGGCGTCAAGGCAACGTGGCTCGACGGTCGCGCCCGCACCAACGTGGCCGCGTTCTACAGCGACTACCAGGACATGCAGATTCCGGGCTCGCTGGGCGTCGACTCGAATGGCGACGGCGTCAATGACAGTTTCGTCGGCGCCGTCACCAATGCAGGCAAGGCCGAAATACAGGGCGTCGAGCTCGAGGGCGAATTCCTGCTGACCGAAAGGCTGAGCGCACAGGCGGCCGTCAGCCTCCTCGACGCCGAAATCAAGGAATGGATCGTCGGCGGACGCAACGTCGCAGACCAGCGCGAGATTCAGAACACGCCGGACACGATGGCGTACCTCGGGCTGAATTACAGCGCTCCGCTGTTCGCCGGCGCGCTGAATCTCCACATTGACTGGTCGTACAAGAGCGAGATCGTGCAGTTCGAAGTCCCTGCGCCGGTCATCGATCAGGGCGCCTACGACCTCTTCAACGTGAGCGTCGTTTGGCTGTCGCCTGAGGAGCGTTGGTCCGTCGGCCTGCACGGTCGAAACCTGAGCGATGAGGACGTGAAAACCGCGGGCTACTGTTTTGGGTCCGGCGGATGTCCGAGTACGCTGGGCCTGGAGGACAACACCACGGTGTTCTACGGCGCGCCCCGCACGGTCACCGCCACCGTCGACTATCGGTTTTGACCAGCGCCGGCGTCGAAGCAGCAGCTTGAGCATGCACGAACTCGAAGCGTCAGCGCCGCTGTTGCCGGAGATCTTCGCTCTGCACGGACGCTGGCGCGCGAACCGCGAAGCGCTCGTGTGCGACGACGTGCGCGAAACCTGGGGCGAGTTCGCGCGTAGCGTGAATCGCTTCGGCAACGCCCTGCTCAAGCACGGCGTAAAGCCGCGCGAGCGCGTCGCAATGTTGATGAGCAACGGCGTACCGATGGTGCACGCCTTGTTCGGGACCATGAACGCCGGCGCCGTCTCCGTGCCTCTCAACGTGTCGATCAGCGACGAAGCGGCGCTCGGAATGCTCCATGATTCAGGCGCCAGCGCGATCGTCGCAACGCCGGATCAGCGTGCGCGCATCGACGCGCTCCGCAACCGGCTCGGACCCGACGTTCGACTCTTCCTGCTCGCTGATCGGCCGGCTGCGGGCTGGACCTGCTGGGAGACGTTCATCGCGGACACTGCCGATGCGCCGCCGGCCGTGCGCATCGACGATGACGATGTTCTCAACATCATCTACAGCTCAGGCACCACCGGCGTACCGAAAGGCATCGTGCACACGCACCGCGGCCGACGCGATTGGGCCTACGATCTCGGCCTCGCGCTGCGCTACCACGGGGCGGCGCGCTCCCTGCTTACGATTGGCCTGTACTCGAACATCTCCTGGGTATCAATGCTGTGCACGCTGCTCGCTGGCGGCACGCTGGTCGTGCATCGGCGTTTCGATGCCGCGGCGTCTCTCGAGACCGTGCGCCGGGAACGCATCACACATACGGCCCTGGTCCCGATTCAGTTGCAGCGCATGGTCGAATGCATGCGCGGCGGCGATCACGATGTCAGCTCGATGCACGCGATGATGAGCTGCGGCTCGCCGCTGCGCGCAGCGCTCAAGCAGGAGCTCTTTGAATATTTCTCTTGTGGGATTATCGAGCTCTACGGACTTACAGAGGGCGTCATCACAACCCTGGATCCCGAGGACGCCAAAGGGCGCTGGTCGTCAGTCGGCAAACCGCTGATGGGAACCGACATCCGCATCATCGGCGATGATGATCGCGAAGCGCCACAGGGCGAGGCCGGCGAAATCGTGTCGCGTGGCCGCGTTACCATGCCAGGCTATTTCAACCGGCCCGAAGCGACCTCAGCGGCCGTCTGGCGCGACGCCGAGGGTCGGCCGTGGCTGCGCACCGGCGACATCGGGCGTCTGGATGAGCAGAACTTCCTGTATATCGTAGACCGCAAGAAGGATTTGATTCTCTCCGGAGGACAGAACGTGTACCCCCAGGATATCGAGGCCGTGCTCGTGACCCACGCCGGCGTCGACGATGCCGCAGTGATCGGATTGCCGAGCAGGCGCTGGGAGGAAACGCCCGTCGCGATCGTCGTACCGCGCGATCCTGCGTCCTTTGATCCCGATGCGCTGCGCACCTGGTGCAATGAACGTGTCGGCACACAGCAGCGG
>DATAFY010000449.1:0-9125 GCA_036257205.1 Steroidobacter sp.
CGGGCCCGCGCCTCTCCCGCTGGATCTCAGCAGCTCTCCGGCATCCAGAGTCGGGCCGATGCGGTAGGCGAGGCTCATCGGCGTGCCGCTGCGCCGTACGCTCGATCAAGGCAGCGCCCGAACGCGTCGAATCGGCCTCGCATTCGGCGGACGGCTGAGGTACACGCCCCTGGGCCGACTCCTTGCCTAGGTTGTGGGCGTTCTCGCCAGACGAGCCCGCCACATCAGAAACGGGTTCCGCGCGAGCAGGCGTGCCTTGCGCTCGCCCGAGCACGCTCGGTTCGGACGGCGTTGACGCTCTCGCGTCCCCGAACACCAATCGTTCGACGTCCGTCTTCAACACCTGCGCCAGATCGGGTGTGATCCGGCCGCGGCGCGTGTATTGATCGAGGAGCGCCAGCGCATCCCAGGGAGCGTCCGGATCCGTTCGGCAGATGGAGAGCAACGACTGTCGAAGATCCTCAAGCTCGCAGCGGCCTTCGCTGTAGTCCTCGAGCCAGCTGGCAAGTACGTTGCGGGCGCTTTCGCCGCTTTCGTCCACTGATGGGCTCACGATACTCAACGCGCGCGGCCGCGCAGCAAACGGGACACGGGTGCAGCGAGTTCACTTGTCTGTCATGGAGCGCATTGCGCTCGAGGCGCTTTCGTCCGACATGGCCCCATTGTGAACCCACGCTGTGGAAATGCTTGTAAGACGTCCACGGAGGAATTCCTTCTTCACTTGGGGCGCAGGCGCAACAGCCCGACCCCGCTCGCGGCAAGTCTTGAATAAACTCCATACCGTCCGTGAGGTTCCCATGGTGCCATGGCGGCCGGCGCGCCCACGCGCAGTAGCGTCGGACAGCTACCCCAGTTCTTGCTTGAGTTTCTGCTCGTCCAAGGCCCCGCACCACTTCGCGACCACCAGGGTTGCTATGCCGTTGCCCACGAGGTTCGTGAGCGCTCGAGCTTCGGACATGAATCGATCGATGCCGAGGATGAGCGCAAGCGCTGCGACCGGCAATGTGCCTAAGGCGGATAAGGTGGCCGCGAGCACGATAAAACCGCTGCCGGTGACGCCCGCGGCGCCCTTGGAGGTCAGCAGCAGAACGCCCAGGAGCGTGAGCTGATCCCACAACGTCAGCGGCGTATCGGTCGCCTGCGCGATGAATACGGCGGCCATCGTGAGATAGATCGACGTGCCGTCCAGATTGAACGAGTACCCTGTGGGAATCACGAGGCCTACCACCGATTTCGCCGCGCCCGCGGCCTGCATTTTCGTCATCATTCGCGGCAGCACCGATTCCGAGGACGAGGTGCCGAGCACGATGAACAACTCTTCGCGGATATAGCGGACGAAACGACCGATGCGGAAGCCGTGCGCGCGCGCCACCGCCCCCAGAACGCCGAAGATGAAGAAGAGGCAAGTCGCATAGAAGCAGGCCATCAGCTTGCCGAGCGATGCGAGCGCGCCCAGACCGTACTTGCCGATAGTGAACGCCATCGCGCCGAAAGCGCCGAGCGGCGCAAGGCGCATGATCATGCCGACGATCCCGAAGAGAACGTGCGAGATGCGGTCCACCAGATCGTAAACGGGACGCGCGCGCTCGCCGACCGCGTGTAGAGCAAAACCGAACAGCACCGCGAAGAGCAGCACTTGCAGGATGTCGCCCGTGGTAAAGGCGCCGAAAACCGTACTCGGAATGACGTTGAGAAGAAAGTCGGCCACGCTCTGCTGTTCAGCAGCCTTGGCGTAAGACTCCACACTGTCCGCATCCAGCGTAGACACATCCACAGCCATGCCGACGCCCGGACCGACGACGTTCACGATCAAGAGGCCGACAATCAGCGCGATCGTGCTCACGATCTCGAAGTAGACGAGCGCCAGCACGCCCGTCTTGCCGATCGCCTTCATATTCTCCATCCCTGCGATGCCCGCCACGACGGTGCAGAAGATGACGGGCGCGATCATCATTTTGATCAGCTTGATGAAGCCGTCGCCCAGGGGCTTCATCTGTGCGCCGAGCTCGGGTGCAAAGTGCCCGAGCGCTATGCCGATGACGATGGCGATCAGAACCTGAAGATACAAGGAGCGGTGCAGAGGCTCAGACGCCTGCTCGGTTGCGGACATTGACTGGACGGCCATGTTGTTACGCCACATCCGCCGTGACCGGCGCCTCGTCAAAGGCTACAGGCCTTGCGAGGAGTTGCAAGGCGGTTAGCAGGACTATCCGGCCCGTCTGGCTGCACTCAGAGCCTGGGTGGGGCTCCGTGCGTCATTCAACCGCCGTTGAGCCGCTGCGTGCAGTTCGAAATCGCTGGCTACGATCACGTTCTCGGTCGTCCCGCCAGCTCTCGGATCCAGAACGTGATGACGCCGATTGCCTCGACCATCGCGATGAGCGGTGGTACGTCAGGCTTCAAACTAGGACATTTACTGCGCGGGAGCTGATGATCGCAACCTGTCAACTGTACGCGTCTGCATGCACGTTGCGCTTCGCCCTTGAGCGTTAGATTGCGCCCGAGGAAAAGCCGCTGAATTGAAAACGCCTGCACATCATGGGCTGTCCCGCGAGAACGCGCTGCGGCGTCGGACCTTATCGCCTGCACCTCGACAGGTGATGGACCATAGCGGACGCGGATGGATCGAAATCCGCAAGTCGTCGCGAGAGTCTCGAGCTTTGACCGCCCGATTCGCTAGTTGCTCGCTGCGATATAGCGCACTACTGCGTCCGTCGACCGTCGTTCAAGCCGCCCGGCGTGCGCGAGGTACTCGAGATGTGCAAGCGCTTCACCCAGCGCGAGGAAAAAGTGCAAGCCTTTGAGTTCGCGCCGGAACATGTGCGGCAGCAGCTCGACCGCCGTGCGCGGCTGTTCGCAGATCCGCATGATGAGGTCAAACTGCTCGCGATGGTGGCGCACCAGATCGTCGATGCGTTGATGCAATCCATAAAACGGCGCACCGTGCGAGGGCAACACGAGCGTATCGGAAGGCAGCGCGCGCAGGCGCTCCAGCGAGGACAGGAACGAGCCGAGTGGATTGGGGTCGCTGCTACGGAAGCTCAAGCTGATGTTCGATGAGATCGTCGGCAGGACCTGATCGCCGCTGATGAGCGCTCGCGCCTGCGCGTTCCATAGGCACAGATGTCCCTCGGCGTGACCGTTCGTCTCGAGGGCTGTCCAGCCGGCGCACTGAGGAACGGCTTGCCCGTCGTTCACGAATTGCGCGACCTCGGGCAAACCGCTGGTCATCCGAATGAAACCATCAGCTTTGACGATCGGAGCCATTTGCTCTAGGTCGATCACCCCATTCGCCCTGAAGTAACGGTCCGCCCCTGAAAACACAGCCGCATCGGCGCTGAGGGCCGCCTGAGCCTGCGCGTGCGTGCGCTGCGACATCCAGACCGGAACGCGATGACGCTGCTGCAGCCATCTCGCAAGGCCGATGTGATCGGGATGGATATGGGTGATGAGCACGCCTGTCAGCGGGCGAGCGACGAACGCTTCTTCTGCGATTTTGTCCCAGGCGTCCGTCGCCATCGAGACGGCGAGCCCCGTATCCACGGCCGCGAAACCCTCGGCGCTGTCGAGGAGCCAGACGTTGATGTGGTTCAACTCCATCGGCATGGGAATGCGCGCCCATAGGACGCCAGGCGCGATCGAAGTGGTTGCGCCGAACTCCGGCGCCGCGATCGGAACGTACCGAACACGCGAGGGATCGGAGGGAAAGGCTTCGCCTTCGGAGGTCACCGCGGGCTGGCGCGAATCATCCGTTGCAGGGGCTTGGTCGATCGATTTCATTCGCGGTTATGATGCTGCCTTATCGGGGACACTCTCGGATTGAACGTCTGGGCCGTAACGAATGCAGCACGCCCGCACAGGCGCGACGCTGGTGAGCACTAGAGCGATGGTAGTCGATCAGAGAACCCTCATGCTCTCAAAAGTACATCTCATGACGCGACGCCTTTCGCTGGCTCCGTTCTGCATTATATATGCGCTGACGCTCGTGCTGTCGGGCGCAGCGGCCTCGGCGGACTCGCTTGGGTCGCGGGCGGAGAAAACGCTCGTACGCGTCGTCCAGGCCCAGGAGCCGAGCGCAACGGCGCTGCTCGAGGAGATCGTCAACGTAAACAGCGGAACCATGAATTTCG
Organism: Steroidobacter sp.; assembly: GCA_036257205.1. Classification (GTDB taxonomy): domain Bacteria; phylum Pseudomonadota; class Gammaproteobacteria; order Steroidobacterales; family Steroidobacteraceae; genus Steroidobacter. The sequence continues at coordinate 4,131 of DATAFY010000449.1, forward strand.
CAGGCGTACGCAAGGTGGGCGAGATCCTGCGACCCCGATTCGAGGCGCTCGGATTCAAGACGACGTGGGTGGACGGAGCGGCATTCGGCCGCGCCGGCCACCTTGTGGCGGAGCGGGCGGGAAACGGACCGCACGTGCTGCTCATCGGCCATCTGGATACGGTGTTTGAACCGAATCATCCGTTCCAGCGCTTCGAACGCATCGACCAGCACATCGTACGCGGCCCTGGCGCCTGCGATATGAAGGGCGGAATCGTCGTCGGACTCACCGCGCTCGCCGCACTGAAAGCAGCGAACGCTTTGGACACGCTCCACATCACGTTCGTGCTGCACGGGGACGAGGAACACGCCGGCGCACCGCTCAAGCTTGCGCGGGCGAGGATCATCGAAGCCGCGAAAGCTGCGGACATCGCCATCGGGCTGGAGAACGCCGACGACGATCCAACCACGGCGGTCACTGCGCGTCGAAGCGCCGGGCGATGGCTGATCAAAGCGACCGGCAAAAGCGCGCACTCATCACAGATCTTCGCGCAGGAAACCGGCGCGGGCGCGGTGTACGAACTGTCGAGGATTCTGGACACATTCTATGACGAGCTGCACACCGAACAAAATCTGACGTTCAATCCAGGACTCGTGGTCGGCAGCACGCAGGTCGAGTTTTCGCCGGAACCGCTGAGCGCCTCGGCGTCCGGAAAGGACAACATCATCGCGCCGCAGGCGATCGCCTCAGGCGACCTGCGCGCCCTCACGCCGCAGCAGATCACGCTCGCGCAGCAACGCATGCGTGAAATCGTGGCGCAGCATTTGCCCAATACTCAGGCGGAAATCACTTTCGACGACGGATATCCGCCGATGGCGCCGACGGACGGCAACCGCAGGCTCCTGTCCATGTATGACGCGGTGAGCCGTGATCTCGGTTACGGGCCGGTGACGGCGGTCGATCCGCGCCGCGCGGGCGCCGCGGACATCTCTTTCGCCGCGGACCATGTGGACATGGCGATCGACGGACTGGGCCTGTTGGGCGGCAATGCGCATACACCCGAGGAATTCGCGGACCTGCGGACGTTTCCCATCCAGACGCAGCGGCTGGCCGTGCTGCTGTACCGGCTCGGGAAGCGCAAATAGGCGCCGCTTGCGCGCTGGTTCGTGATCAGCCCACCAGTTGCTCCATGGGCAGCAGCTCCTGATCGGGCCGTTGCGCGGGATTCAGCATCAGATCGAGCATGCGATCACCCGTGCGCAGAACGAAGCTGTTGCCGCCCTGTTGCTTGGCGATTTTCTTCACGTGCGTGAGCAATTGTGCGATCGCATCTGCGCTCGAGGCGCCGAAAGTTTCTGAATCGAGCGCGGCAACAGAGAGCGTCAGCAACGGGAACTGACGCGAGACGCCGTCGCGATCCGGCGCCGCGATTTGGCCTTCGCTCGCATGCTCCGGCGCGTAGAACGTCGCGACGGCGGCGGAAAACTTCTCGAGCACGCGTATCACGCGCTCGCGCCAGTCCGCTGAGCGCATCACGACCAGAAAGTCATCGCCGCCAAGGTGTCCCACGAAATCCAGCCTGGCCGAAAACATGCTCTTGAGGAGCGAAGCCAGATGCAGGATCACCTGGTCGCCGTGCGCGTAGCCGTAAGCATCGTTGTACGGCTTGAAGGAATCCAGGTCGAAATAGGCAGCCACAAAGCGTTTGTGGTTCTCGAGCAGGCGATCGATGCATGCGCGCACAGCGCCGTTGCCTGGCAGCAGCGTGAGCGGGTTGGAATGCTTGGCGGACTGTAATTGCTGCTCCGTAATCAGACGCAGAACATCGATCGTCTGGCCAAGGCCCTGGTAGCGGCCGTCCTTCGTGATGACGAATTCCTCGGTCAGTCGGGACCGACCTTTCTGCGTCACCAGACGGCTCACCTGCTCCAGGCGCAACTGCCCGTCGATCAGCAAAGTCGGCGCTTCCATGACCGCGCTTATCGGTTTCTGATTGTAAGTCTCGAGGTTCGGCGGCTTCGCGAGCAACGAGAACAATTGCTCCCGGCGCACCACTCCAAGGGGCCGGCCCTCGTGCACGACCGCGAGCGTGAGCGTTTCCGGGTTCTCACGAAGAAGGTTCGCAACCTCGGCGACGCGGTCCTCGGGACTTACCGGGCGGACATACACTGCGATGTGTTCTGCGCACAGCGCCGTATGCGTGACGATCGATCGGTCGAGTGACTCCAGTTGCTGCACCACCGCCATGGGCGCCGGCCCCGGACGTCCAAACAGATGCCCCTGCAGACGATCGAGACCCAGGTCCACAAGTTCGCGGCACTCGCGTTCAGTTTCGACGCCCTCGGCGATGACCCGACAGCCCATCGCGCGACCCATGTCCAGAATGGAGCGAACGAACTCGAGCTTCGTCGCATCGGCGTCGATGCCGCTCACGAAGTATCGGTCGATCTTGACGTAGTCGGGCTTTAGCTCCGACCAGGTGCGAAGACCCGAAGATCCGGCGCCAAGATCATCGATGGCGATGGCGCAGCCCGCCTCCCGCAGGCGCTGCAGAGTCGACCTCAGGCGGGCGTAATCTTCCAGAAGGCTCTCCTCGGTCAGCTCGATGACGCAGCGATCGGGGGCCATGCCCTCCGCCCGCGCGTACTCCAGGAAGCGCAACGCGAACTGGGGCTCTTCGTAAATCGTGTCGGGGGAAACGTTCACAAACAGATGGCCGGCCACCCGGGAGGCCACGAAACGCCGAAACGCGCTCTGAATGCAGAGAAAGTCGAGCTGTAGTTTCAAACCGGCGCGGCGGGCGGCCTCGAAGAGATTCTGCGGCGCGTGCAGCCAGCTGTCCGAGGGCCCGCGCGTCAACGCCTCGAAACCGCACACGCCGCGAGAGCGCGGGTCGACAATGGGCTGAAACAACGTGGAGATTCGCCCGTCTCGCACAACCGCGTGAAGCTCGTGCGACGCGGCGTCGAGCCTGCGCAAGCGCAACGTGGGCGAATCGGAACGCGGTTCGGACATAGGAGCGCCAAACGCCAGCGATGACGCATTACGTTAAGGCCGCATCGCCGTCTGTTCCGAGAACGGCTTCGCAACTCAGATTCACCCTGACGGGTCACGCCAGGGAAACCCTTAAACACTGTGCGGCGCGTCACAGTTCGTCAGGGGCTCGCAGCGGATGGCGGCGCACGGCGCTGACCGCGAGCCGCCAATCCTGGCGTTTTAGCGCTTCATCGCATCGAAAAACTCGCCGTTCGTCTTGGTGTCCTTCATCTTGTCGATCAGGAATTCGATCGCCGCGAGCTCGTCCATTGGATGGAGAAGTTTGCGCAGGATCCAGATCTTCTGCAGCTCATCGGGCGAGGTGATGAGCTCTTCGCGTCGCGTGCCGGACCGATTGATGTTTACGGCCGGGAACACGCGCTTTTCGGACACACGGCGGTCGAGGTGAATTTCCGAGTTGCCCGTGCCCTTGAACTCTTCGTAAATCACATCGTCCATGCGCGAACCGGTGTCGATCAGCGCTGTCGCAAGGATCGTCAGCGAACCGCCCTCTTCGATGTTGCGAGCCGCGCCGAAGAAGCGCTTCGGACGCTGCAGCGCATTGGCGTCGACGCCGCCGGTGAGCACTTTGCCCGAGCTCGGCACGACGGTGTTGTAGGCGCGCGCAAGCCGTGTGATCGAGTCGAGCAGAATCACGACGTCGCGCTTGTGCTCCACCAGGCGCTTCGCCTTCTCGATGACCATCTCGGCGACCTGCACGTGACGAGTCGCGGGCTCATCGAATGTCGAGGAGACCACTTCGCCGCGCACCGTGCGGGCCATTTCGGTCACCTCCTCCGGGCGCTCATCGATGAGCAGGACGATGAGATAGACCTCGGGATGATTGGAGGTAATCGAACTCGCGATGTTCTGCAGCAACATCGTCTTGCCGGCTTTGGGCGGGGAGATGATCAGTCCGCGCTGGCCTTTACCGATCGGAGCGACCAGATCGATGATGCGTGCCGTGAGGTCTTCGCTCGAACCGTTCCCGCGCTCCAGCTTGAAGCGCTTTGTCGGATGTAAAGGCGTCAGGTTCTCGAACAGAACCTTATGCTTGGCTCCCTCCGGGGAGTCGAAGTTGATCTCGCCGACCTTCAGTAGGGCGAAATAGCGCTCCCCGTCTTTGGGCGGACGAATGAGACCGGAGATGGAGTCGCCGGTGCGCAGATTGAACCGCCGGATCTGGCTGGGGCTGACATAGATGTCGTCTGGGCCGGCCAGATAGGAGCTGTCCGCCGAGCGCAGGAAACCGAAGCCGTCCTGCAGGATTTCCAGCACGCCGTCGCCGTAGATGTCTTCGCCGCTGCGTGCGTGCGCCTTGAGGATCGAGAAAATGATGTCTTGCTTACGCGACCGGGCGAGGTTCTCAAGCCCCATCCGTTGTGCAATCTCCACCAGCTCCGCGACCGGCTTCAGCTTGAGCTGCGTCAGATTCATAGACTGACGCGACGCCGCAAGCTCGGCCGGGGAAATAACGCCTACATCATCTGAGTCGAAGGGGTCGTCCTGCGGGAGTTCTTCCCTCAGAATCTGGCGATTGCCGCGCTCGCGATTGCCGTCTTGACCGCGGTTCTGACGACCGCCGCCTTTGCCCGGACGGTTACGGGCCTGATTGCCGAGATAGCCTCTCACAGTTTGCTGTCCAGAAATGCGGCCAGGTCCGGTTTGCGTAACGCCCCGACCTTCTGGGCTTCGACTTGGCCGTTCTTGAAGAGGATGAGGGTCGGGATGCCGCGAACGCTGAACCGTTGCGGCGTCTTGGGGTTTTCGTCGATGTTCAGTTTCGCGATCGTGACCCTGCCTTTGTAGTCAGCGGCGATCTCCTCGAGCATCGGCGCAATCATCTTGCAGGGGCCGCACCACTCCGCCCAAAAATCCAAGAGTACGGGTTTGTCTGACTTGACCACGTCGCTTTCGAAGCTCGCGTCCGTCACGTGCACAATCGTCTCGCTGCTCACCAGAAACTCTCCTCCAGCTCTT
>DATAFY010000599.1:0-5512 GCA_036257205.1 Steroidobacter sp.
GTCCACAAGGTCGGCGGCTTTCGCGTGCAGGGCCGTGAGCACGCGGCCGCGGAGCAAATGGTGCGTGACGCCAAAGCTCTCGAACAGGCGGGCGCCGATATCTTGTTGCTCGAGTGCATTCCGGCGCAGCTAGGGGCGCGGATCGCCGCAGAGGTGCACGTGCCTGTCATCGGCATCGGAGCCGGTCCGGACACCGACGGGCAGATCCTCGTGATCTACGATGTGCTCGACATCACCTCCGGCCGCAAGCCGAAGTTTTCGAAGAACTTCATGGCGGGCCATGACAGCGCGCTGGCGGCGATCAAGGCCTATGCGGAAGCCGTCAAGAACAAGACCTATCCTGGCCCTGAGCACTGCTTCTGAGTTTGGACAGACTTTCCATGCAAGTGGTTGCCCGCCCCGAGGACTTGCGCGCCATCGTTTCCGGATGGCGTCGCAGCGGCCAGCGCATCGCGTTCGTTCCCACGATGGGTAATCTGCACGCGGGACATGGCAGTCTGATTGCTCGCGCGCGCGATATTGCGGATCGCGTGATCGTCAGCATCTTCGTCAATCCCTTGCAGTTTGGCCCGAATGAGGACTTCGCTGCGTATCCGCGCACGCCGGAGGATGACTGTGCAATGCTGCAGGGGCTGGGGGTCGACGTGCTGTTCTCCCCGGACGTCGAGGACATGTATCCGTCGGGCCAGCAGGCCACGGCGCGCGTGCATGTACCGGGTCTAGAGGACATCCTGTGCGGCGCATTCCGCCCGGGCCACTTCATGGGCGTCGCCACGGTCGTGACCAAGCTGCTGAACCTCGTGCAGCCCGACATTGCGCTGTTCGGCGAAAAAGACTATCAGCAACTGATGATCATCCGTCGGTCGGCGGCTGATCTGTGCATGCCGGTGCAGATCATGGGCGTTCCTACGATGCGGGAGGCGGACGGGCTGGCAATGAGCTCGCGCAACCGCTATCTCACGCCGGATGAGCGCCGGATCGCGCCTGTGATCTTCGGCGAGCTCGAGAAAGCGAGAGGCGCGATCGAAGCCGGCGATCGCGACTTTGCGGTGATGCAGGCTGCCGGCTTGCGCGCATTGCAGGATGCGGGATTCCAGCCCGACTACTTCGAAATCCGCGATGCCGCGACGCTGGATCCGCCGTGCGAAGCCGTGGAGGAATTTGTCGTGCTGACGGCCGCGCGCATCGGTCGCGCCCGGCTCATCGACAACGTCCGGGTCCGCGCGAAGAGGAGCTAAACCCTCCGCGGTTCGCGGCGCGATCAATTTAGTTCTTGCAACGATTCCGCGCGTTCACCGTTGCTGTGAACCGCGCGTTCGGTGCTGCTGGAGCGCCCAGGCGACGTGCTCTCTCACGAGCGAGGATGGATGGTCGCGCCTGGCCTCAAGGGCCTGGATGACGTCTGGTGTGCTGGGGGCATTGCCGAGCGCAACCGCAATGTTTCGCAACCAGCATTCATATCCGATGCGCCGGATGGCGCTGCCTTCGGTGCGCGCCAGGAATTCCGCTTCCGTCCACCCGAACAGCTCCACAAGCTTCGAACCGTCCAGAGCGTGTCTTGGCGCGAAATCCATTTCGCCGCTCAGACGTGCGAACTTGTTCCACGGGCAGATGAGCTGACAGTCATCGCAGCCGTAGATGCGATTGGCGATGGGTTTGCGGAACTCTTCAGGAATTGGCCCGCGCAGTTCGATGGTGAGATACGAGATGCATCGCCTCGCGTCCAGCTCGTACGGGCCGACAATCGCTGCGGTGGGGCATACCTCGATGCAGGCGCGACACGTGCCGCAGTGATTCGTCGCGGGCGCATCTGTAGGCAGCGGCAGATCGGTTAGGATCTCGCCGAGGAAAAACCACGACCCGGCGCTGCGATTGATCACATTCGTATGTTTGCCGATCCACCCGAGTCCCGCGTTGCGCGCGAGGGCTTTTTCGAGCACAGGGCCGCTGTCAACGAAGACTCGGTGGGAGGCAGATGCGCTGTGCGCCTGGATGCGTTCTGCGAGCTTCGCGAGGCGCTTGCGCATCAGTTTGTGATAGTCGCGCCCGAGCGCATAGCGCGAGACGTAGCCGCGCTCGGGATCGCTCAGCACTTCGTGGGGCGCGCGCGCATTCGCGGGCAGGTAATCCATCCGTGCTGAAACCACTCGCAGCGTTCCCGGCGCCAGCTCCTGCGGCCGCGCGCGGCGAGCGCCGTGCCGCTCCATGTAGTGCATCGCGCCGTGCCGGCCTTGCTGCAGCCAGCGCAGCAGATGGGCTTCGTCCCGGGACAAATCCAGGGCCGAAATGCCGATCTGCTGGAAGCCGAGCTCAGCGCCCCATGTGCGGATCGCGATCGCGAGTTCCGCCATGGGCTCGATGCTTGAAGAAGGGGCGATAGACATGGTGCGTCCAGGCCCAGCCAGTATACGAGCGAGCTTTCTGTGATCGATAGCGAGAGTGCGGACTAGACTCCTCGGACAAGGCTTCCTAACCTCCCGTACATGAATCTCCTGCCGCTTGCAGTGCATACCGCCGCGCAAAATCGGGCCCTGGATCGTCATGCAATCGAGGTGCTTGGAATTGCCTCGTACACGCTGATGATGCGCGCCGGTGCGGCGGCGTATTCGGCGCTGCGCGAGGGTTGGCCGCGTGCGCGACGCATTCTCGTGGTCTGCGGGCCGGGCAATAACGGTGGAGACGGGTACGTGCTTGCGCGTCTTGCACATCAAGCGGGTCTTGCTGTCCTTGCGAGCGCGACGAGCGATCCTCAGCAGCTGAAGGGCGACGCCCGCCGAGCCATGGAGGAGTTCGTGCAGGCCGGCGGGAAGCTCGAAGCTTGGACTTTAGAGCACGTGCGCGGCGTCGATCTCGTGGTCGATGCGATATTCGGCACGGGATTGTCGCGTCCGCTCGATGGGCGCGCAGCGTCGCAGGTCAATGCGATCAATGCATGCGGCGCTCCGGTACTGTCGCTGGACATCCCCAGCGGATTGCACGCCGACACGGGCGAGGCGCTCGGAGCCGCAATCATCGCGGAGCGCACCGTGACATTCATGGGCCTTAAGCTCGGTTTTTATACGGGCGTCGGGCAGGACCACACCGGGACTGTGTTGTTCGACGCGTTGGATGTTCCCGCGGACGCTCTATCGTGCGTTGCGCCGGCGGCGGTGCGGATCAGTGAAGAGGAGGTGCGAGCTGCGCTTCCGCGGCGTCCGCGAACGGCGCACAAGGGTGCGAATGGCCGCGTGCTTGTCCTCGGCGGAGGTCGCGGGATGCCAGGCGCCGCGCGCATGGCGGGGGAGGCGGCGCTGCGCGTGGGCGCCGGGCTCGTGACGATCGCCACGCGGCCGGAGAACGTTGCGGCCATCGCCGGAATGCGCCCGGAGCTGATTTGCCGGGCGGTGGAACGACCCGATGAACTCACCTCTCTCATCGAGCGAGCGGACGTCCTCGCTGTGGGTCCCGGTCTCGGTCAGGACGAGTGGGCGCGGGCCATGTTCGACGCTGCAGTCGGCAGCGACAAAGCGATGGTGCTTGATGCGGACGGCTTAAACCTCCTGGCGCAGCGTCCCAGCGCCAATGCGCGCTGGGTATTGACGCCTCATCCGGGTGAAGCCGCGCGCTTGCTTGGCTCGACGGTCGCACAGGTTCAAGCCGACCGGCTCGGCGCCGGGCGCGCGCTCATCGCCCGCTATCAGGCCACAGTCGTGCTCAAAGGCGCCGGGACTCTCGTCGCGAGCGAAGCTTCATTGCCTGCGATTTGCGATCGGGGTAATCCGGGCATGGCCTCGGCGGGAATGGGCGATGTTCTAACCGGCGTCATTGCGGGCCTCATCGCCCAAGGCGTCGACTCCCAGGCCGCCGCGCGCGTGGGCGTGCTGGTGCATGCGATGGCAGGCGATAAGGCTGCGCGTCGCGGCGAGCGCGGGCTCATCGCGAGCGATCTGTTCGAGCATCTGCAATCGTGCGTCAACCCAATTTAATCGAGCTCAAGGCGGCCACGCCGCAGGTCATGCAACGGCTCGGGCGAGCCTTGGGTCGGGCGCTCGCCAGTTCGCAGTGCGGCCCCGTCGTGATCGGGATCGAAGGAGAGCTCGGAGCGGGCAAGACCACGCTTGTTGCGAGCGTGCTGGCCTCTTTCGGCGTGGGCGAGTCGGTTCGAAGCCCGACGTACACGTTGGTCGAACCCTACGAGGTCCCGGGGCGCACGATCTATCACCTGGATCTGTATCGATTGACGGATCCTCGAGAGCTGGAGGCTTTGGCGGTGCGCGAAATGCTGAGCGACCGCGCAGTGCTGCTCATCGAGTGGCCCTCGCGGGCGGAGCCGGCGCTGCCGCCGAGGGACGTGGATATCGCGATCGAATACGAAGAGGCGGGTGGGCGTGTGCTCAAAGCGCGCGCGAACACGGCCGAAGGGGAAAGTCTCGTGCGGGCGGTCCTTGCTGCGAAACCCGAACAAAGGGCGCTATCTACATAATTTCGTTGAAAAGTCGTTTCACGCACAGGTACATTAAGCCTATGCTGCGAAAGCTGACATTGCTGCTCATCATCGGAGCCTCGATGCTTGGCCCAGAGCTTTGGGCAGCCGCGGCTGTCAGCGTCAAGGACATTCGAGTGTGGGCGGGGCCGGATGGGACACGGCTGGTCTTCGATCTTTCCGCACCCACAGAACACAACATTTTGACGCTGCAGGACCCCGATCGGGTCGTGATCGACATCCCGAGCGCTCAAATCGAAGCCCCCGATCGGGACTGGCCGGCAAACCGCGGCTACATCCGCCAACTTCGGGTCGCACCGCAGGCGGGCGGTGATCTGCGCGTGGTGATCGATCTCACTGCGCCAACACGGCCGCGCAGCTTCGCCGTCGCGCCGAACCAAACCTATGGCCACCGGCTCGTCGTGGATCTCGCGCCTGCACCCGCGAGGGCGGCGCCGCCGCCGTTGGCGACGAAATCGGCGCAGGACGCGCACGGCCGCGAGATCGTGGTCGCCATCGACGCGGGGCACGGCGGCGTGGATCCCGGTTCGATCGGAAAACGTGGGACCTACGAAAAAAACGTGACGTTGGCGATCGCTCGGCGCCTGAAAGAACGCATCGATCGAGAGCCGGGCATGCGAGCCGTGCTGACGCGCGACAGCGATCATTTCGTAGAACTGCGCGAGCGCATCGCACGCGCGCGTCGGCAGCGGGCCGATATGTTCATTTCCGTGCACGCGGATTCGGTCCGTGATCGATCCGTGGCCGGCTCATCCGTCTATGTGCTGTCGGCTCGCGGCGCGTCCGACGAATCGACCCGGTGGCTCGCTGATCGTGAGAACGCCGCCGACCTGATCGGCGGCGTGAAGCTCGATGACAAGGACAGCGTTCTGCAGTCCGTTCTGCTGGATCTCTCTCAGGGCGCGAGCATGAGCGCCAGCCTCCTCGCCGCCGACATGGTCATGGACGAGCTGTACAACAGCGGCAACGTCACGCGCCGCGGCGTCAAGTCCGCGGGCTTTCTGGTTTTGAAATCCCCGGACATTCCCT